>NZ_JAVRHI010000263.1:0-48875 GCF_034105845.1 Streptomyces sp. CRN 30
GCCCCCGCCCCGCCCGCGCCCCCGCGCCGAGGCCGCACCCTCCGCGGTGCCCCCGCATCCGCCGCTCCTCCCGCTCCCTCCGCTCACCCGACGCTCGGTGGTCCTGCGCTGCTGACGGCCGGCCCGGCCCGCCGGCAGCAAGCACCCGCACACCACACCCAGAGCACGCACACCCAGAGCACACAGGGACTGAGCCATGCCGAAGGACCCCTACGCCGTCCTGCGCGCCCTCCTCCGGGCGGAGGCGGCACGCAGTGCGCCGAAACCCTCCCCGGCCCCCGCCCGCACGGAGGCGGAACGCCCCCGCAGGACCACCGGCACCGACACCGAACGCGGCTGACGCCACGACCGCGGCCGGGCGGGCGGAGGCCAGACCCTCGCGCGCCCGGCCGCGCACACCGCGGAGAAGTCATTCGCCGCATGCTCGTCCCTCCATGGCGCCTTTCGGGTGGCTTCCGGGCGCCTTTCGGGCGAATCACCCGCACGCTCCGCTCCACGGATCGAGGCCGCGCCGGCCGCCCGGCGGCACCCACTCGCGCACCCCGGCGCACGTTTCGCGGTCCAGGCACCCCGGACGCCTCCGCCCGTCCCAGCCGAATAGCACCGCTTCAGCCCTTTTTGTTGCGGCTTTTCCGACGTCGCACTCCGTCGCCATGGCTGCGCCCGGAACGTCTGGACCGGTAGGCTTTCCGTGTGATCTTCAAGCGCATCGGAAACGGCCGGCCGTACCCCGACCACGGCCGGGAAAGCACCCGGCAGTGGGCGGACGTCGCGCCGCGCCCGGTCCGCCTCGATCAGCTGGTGACCACCAAGCAGCAGCTCGACCTGGAGACCCTCCTGGCCGAGGACTCGACGTTCTACGGCGACCTGTTCGCCCACGTCGTGAAGTGGCAGGGCGATCTCTACCTGGAGGACGGCCTCCACCGCGCCGTACGCGCCGCGCTCCAGCAGCGCCAGGTGCTGCACGCGCGCGTCCTCGAACTCGACTGAGGCACCCGCCCGTCCCGTTGGCCCTTTCGGGTTGGCGTGCACACGCGCCAATGATCATCTAGTAGGCATCCCCGCCCCGGCGCACTACGCTGCGCCCATGAGCATGCTGACCCCTCCCGGCATGGGCGGCGAGTACCGGATCACGGGGGACAAGTACCCACGGATGCGCCGGCCCCCGAGGCGCCCCAGGTTCGTGCTCGCCATAGTGGCGTCCGCGCTGGTGGTCGGCCTGATCGGCTGGGGGACCCTGCAGCTCATCGACGTCTTCTCCGGCGGCGGCGACAAGGCCACGGCGGCGAGCGCCGACCCGGCCTGCACACCGGGGCCCACGGCAAGCCCCTCCCCCGCGGCCGAGGCGAAGCCCCTGCCGAAGCCGGACCGGATCACGGTCAACGTGTTCAACGCGACCCCGCGCAGCGGCCTCGCCAAGTCCACCGCGGAGGCGCTGGAGAAGCGCGGCTTCCGCATCGGCGAAGTGGCCAACGCCTCCGAGAAGTTCGACAAGAAGGTCCCCGGCACCGCGCTCCTGCTGGGCGCGAAGTCCGCCACCGACGCGGCGCTGCCCGTCCTCGGCACCCAGCTGCCGGGCGCCGAACTGAGGACCGACGCCCGCGCGAAGCCCACCGAGGTCGACTTCATCATCGGTGACGGCTTCAAGGCCCTGGCCAAGCAGCCGGACGCCGACCAGGCCCTGAAGCGGCTGACCGCACCGCAGCCGACGCCGACCGCGACGCGCTCCTGCTGACCGCGGGGCCGCCGCGGCCCCGGCCCGCCCGCGCCGGCCCGCCGCTCGGTCCGCTCCCGCTCGGCTACTCGGCCGCCCCGTACATCCGGTCCCCGGCGTCGCCCAGGCCCGGCACGATGTACCCGTGCTCGTTGAGGCGCTCGTCCACGGACGCCGTCACGACGGTCACCGGGGTGCCCGCCAGGTCGCGCTCCATGACCTCGACGCCCTCGGGCGCGGCGAGCAGCACCACGGCCGTCACGTCGTCGGCGCCGCGCTCGATCAGTTCCTTGATCGCCGCGACCAGGGTGCCGCCGGTGGCGAGCATCGGGTCCAGGACGTACACCTGACGGCCGGAGAGGTCGTCCGGCATCCGGGTGGCGTACGTGGAGGCCTGCAGCGTCTCCTCGTTGCGCACCATGCCCAGGAAGCCCACCTCGGCGGTCGGCAGCAGCCGGACCATGCCGTCCAGCATGCCGAGGCCGGCGCGGAGGATCGGCACCACGAGCGGGCGCGGGTGGGACAGCTTGACGCCGGTCGTGCGGGACACCGGCGTCTCGATGTCGACCTGCTCGGTACGCACGTCACGGGTGGCCTCGTAGGCGAGGAGGGTGACGAGCTCGTCGGCCAGCCGGCGGAAGGTCGGGGAGTCGGTGCGCTGGTCGCGCAGCGTGGTGAGCTTATGGGCGACCAAGGGGTGGTCGACGACGTGGAGACGCATGTCCACCAGGGTATCCGGGGTGCCGGGGCCCACCACCGCCGCGCCGGGCACGGCACCATCCGGAAGATCACCCGCCTGCTGGCATCAAACCGCCCGTCGGGGGGAAAGTGGGAGAAACCTAGCTGGGGTGGTGTGCCGATGGCGGACGTGCAAGAGGAACCGGAGGAGCCGGAGACCGAGGCCGAGCGCAGGAGGCGCCGGGCCCAGTTCCTGCGCGACCTGGCGGAGGCCCGCGAGCTGCGCGCCCGGGTCCAGCCACGGCGCGCCAAGACGGCCCGGCTGCGCCGCGCGATGCGCATGCGCACCTTCCGCTGGTAGCCGCGGTCCCGCCCGCCTCTTCCGCGCGTTCCCTCCCTCCCGCACCACGAGGCCGCCGCCGTCCCGCTACGGCATCCGGCGGCAACGCACCGCCACGGGCCGACCGCGTACGGAAGCGGCGCCCGAGCCGCGTACGATCACCATCTGGCGGCACCAAGCGCGCGGCTGACCCGATCCCTCACGGGGCGAGTGGGCCGAAGGGGCGCGTCCGTGCCGGAAGCCGGAGCGCACGCGTCCCACGCATTCGGGGCGGGCACGACCGGCCTCCCGGTACGGGTTCCCGCGCCCCGGAGACGAACGAGCGATCCCGAAAGGGGAAGGGACACAGGGCGGCGAAGACGTCCCCTGAGCGCCTTGTTTCTGCCACGATTCCGAGTGGGCGGGGCTCGGAGCAGCACTCCCCGTCCGCAACCTCCGCCGGGGGGATTCCCAACCGGCACACCTATGACCAGTGGGAGAGTCACGGTGTACTTCGCCGCACTGCTCGCGCGCACCGAAGACGGGTGGAAAGCGAGCGACACAGAGCTCGACGATGTGGAGACCCTGTCGGATCTGACCGACCTGGCCCGCGACGCCTCGGTCGACGAGGACACGGTGCTCGTACTGATCGAGCAGGAGGACGCGTGGTTCGGCGTCGTCCGCGTGGACGGCGAGGACGACCCTCGTATCTACGTCTCGGACGCCGCCGCGGCAGCCCGCAGCTCGTACGGCGAGATCCTGCTCACCGACGAACTGCTCGGGAGGGAGCCCGGCGACGACAGCGCCGACCTGGACTCCCTCGACCTCGACGGAACGGAGGACGGCGAGCCCGACGGCGACGACGATGACGACGGCGCGCCCGCCGACTCCTCGGTGCCCCACGGCCCGGTCGGGGACAGCGAGGTCCTCGACGACCTGGGCGTCGGCGAGAAGGAGCTGCGCTCCCTCGACGCCGACGACGCGCTCAGCACGATCGCCGAGGCGGTGGGCGCCTCGGAGGTCCTGGAGACGGTCCGCTGAGTTCCGGTACGCCTGGGGCACCCCATCCACAGAACGGTTTCCGCCGGGTCCACCGGGTGGGCGACGAGCCGCCCCCGGACCCGGTGCGGGACCGCTGGCGGGCCGCGATGCGGCTCGCCCTGGAGGAGGCCGGGCGCGCGGCCGCGGGCGGGGACGTCCCGGTCGGCGCCGTCGTCCTCGCCGCGGACGGCACCACCGTGCTGTCCGCGGGGCACAACGAGCGTGAGGCGACCGGTGACCCGACGGCCCACGCGGAGGTGCTGGCGATCCGCCGGGCCGCCGCGGAACTGGGCGAGTGGCGGCTCACCGGCTGCACGCTCGTCGTCACCCTGGAACCGTGCACGATGTGCGCGGGCGCCCTCGTGCAGTCCCGGGTCGACCGGGTCGTCTACGGCGCCCGCGACGAGAAGGCCGGCGCGGCGGGTTCCCTGTGGGACGTCGTACGCGACCGGCGCCTCAACCACCGGCCCGAGGTGATCGAGGGCGTGCTCGCCGACGCGTGCGCCCGGCTCCTCACCGGCTTCTTCCGCACCCGCTGACCCGCTCCGACCCCCTGTCCGGCCCGCGCGGCCCTGGCCTCGTCCCCGTCCTCGTATATGGATTTCAAACCACGGCACACCTTGGGGTAGTGTCTTCCTCGGTAGCGTGTCCGAGCGGCCGAAGGAGCTCGCCTCGAAAGCGAGTGTGGCGCAAGTCACCGAGGGTTCAAATCCCTCCGCTACCGCAGATGGGCGAAGGGCCCGGTCCGATGGACCGGGCCCTTCGCTCTGTCCGTGCCACGACCGCGTGGCGTGCGCGGCGCAGCCGCCCCCGAGCCGGTCAGGCCCGCAGAAGGTGCCGTGGCGCCGGTGCGGGTGGAGCATGGAGGGTGAGCGACGAAGGAGGCCCGTCATGGCATCGGGAGCCTCGGAAGACGACACCTGGTACGCGGAGACGCCCTCGCAGGCCGAGGGCGAGCGCGACGAGGCGGGCGAGCGCACGGCGGCGCCGCAGCACCCGCAGGTCCCCAGGACCCAGCCCTCGCAGGCGGAGGGCGAGCGGAGCGACGACACCCGGACCGCCGGCGATCACGACGATCGCCTGTGACCACGACGATCGCCTGTGATCACCCGTTACGGACGCGCCCTTCGAGGATGCGTCACCGGCCACCCTCCAGCAGCTCCACCCGTAACGTCAGCCCCTCGGGGCTGCTCAGCCGTAGAGCGGTGGGACGAGGACGGGTGGTGGTGTCGGTGGTGATGCCGGCGGCCGTCCCGCCGACGCCCGTTCCGTCGAGCCGGGTGACGCTGCCCCGGCCGTGTGCGCGTACGCGGGCGGCGATGTCCTCGAGGTCGTCGACGCCGACAGCCAGTTCCCACTGCGGGGCGGCCGTGCCGGAGGCCGTGCCCGTGCCGGTGCCGCTTACGGTGACGAAGTCGGCGTACGGGAGCGGTGCGCCCGTCACCCTCCGGTAGAAGTCCCGGGCCCGGCCGGGATGCTCACAGGCCAGGACCATGCGCCGCGGACCGGCGGGCGTACGCGACGGAAGGTGCCACCCGAGGGAACGGCCGGGTCGCCGCCACAGCGAGAACGCGGCGCCCGTCGGGTCTGCCAACGTCGCGATGCGGCCCTGGTCGCCCACGTCGAAGGGCGGCACGAGCACGCGCGCGCCGTTCGCCGTCGCCGTCTGCGTGCGACGGTCCACGTCGTCGGTGGCCAGGTAGTACGCGATGTGGGCGGGGATCCCCGGCGGGTAGACCGGAGACGCGAGATCGCTGACGCCGCCGATCCGGCGGCCCCCGGCGGAGATCTTGACGGCCTTGCGCCAGTCCTCCTCGTCCACCGCGAAGCGCCAGCCCAGCACGTCCGACAGGAACGCCGCGGTGCCGGCCGTGTCGTGGGTCTTCAGGTCCATCCAGCAGAACCGGTCCGGCCATGACTCGTTCGCCGAACCCGGACGGGTGGTCATCGTGTACTCCTCGTCGTCCCGGTGAGGACATCCTGGGCGTACATGATCGTTCCATTCACGCGAACACGTGGTCGAGATACACTCACCGCCGGCAACAGGGGGCCCACGGGGCGCAGGAGACGGGGAGGCGCGGTGGTGGTGCACGCCAAGAAGATCGCACTGTACGTGGTCGTGGTCTTCATCCTCTATGTGGTCATCACCGACCCGGAGACGGCGGCCGAGTACGTCCAGATAGGGTTCGAGGGCATCTCGAGTGCCGCCGGGTCCGTCGGTGACTTCATGACCTGGGTCGCCAACGGGGGTGAGTGACCCCGGGCGCCGTCGGCACACCGCCGTGACCCATGGGAGCGCCCGATGATCCGCCACTTGGTCCTCTTCAAGCTCAATGAGGGCGTCGAGCGCGACGACCCGCGCGTGGTGGAGGGCGTCGAGGCCTTCCGCGCCCTCGGCGGCCGGATCGACGAGCTGCGCTCCTGGGAGTGCGACTGGAACATCACCGACCGGCCCATCGCGTACGACTTCGCGATCAACTCGGCGGTCGACGACCTGGACGCCCTGCAGCGGTACCTGGAGCATCCGGCGCACCAGGCGGGTGTCGCCCTGTGGCGGGAGTTCTCCACCTGGGTGATCGCCGACTACGCGTTCTGAGCCGGATTCCGCTCGTTTTCTACTCGTCTTGCGCTCGTCTTGTGCTCGTCCGGAGCGGAACCGCAGTACTGAGCCCCCTGCCGAACGGCGGGGGGCTTCTGCGTTCCCCCGCCCCCGCGCCCTTCACGTCCCTCAACACGGAGTGATGCGGTGCTTGCGCACAGTGCGGATGTCTTGTGATGCTATGACCGCTTTTGAGGGATGAGTTACGGATGCGTTGACGGAGCGAGTTGACAGAGCAAGAGGTGGAGTTGACCGTGCCGGCCAGTACTGCGCCTCAGGCCCCACCCCGCGTGGAGGCCGAACCACCGCGGGAGCCCAGACCCCCGGCCCTCGGGCCCGCCCCCACCTCGGCCTCCCCACCCGCCCCCGCCCCCGCCTCCGCCGACGAGGCCCACGTCCCCGGACCTGGCACCGGCCCCGGCCCCGGCCCCGAGCCCGTATCCGCACCCACACCCGACCCCCCGTTCGCACCCTCGCCCGACAGGCGCCGCGGCGCGGACACCCGGGCGCTGACCCAGCTCCTCTTCGCAGAGCTGACACAGCTGGAGCCCGGCACGGCCGAGCACGACCGGGTGCGCGGGGCGCTCATCGAGGCCAACCTCCCCCTCGTCCGGTACGCCGCCGCCCGTTTCCGCAGCCGCAACGAGCCGATGGAGGACGTGGTCCAGGTCGGCACGATCGGGCTGATCAACGCCATCGACCGGTTCGACCCGGACCGCGGGGTGCAGTTCCCGACCTTCGCGATGCCGACCGTGGTGGGCGAGATCAAGCGGTACTTCCGCGACAACGTCCGCACCGTCCACGTACCGCGCCGGCTGCACGAGCTGTGGGTGCAGGTGAACAGCGCGACCGAGGACCTCACGACCACGCTGGGCCGCTCGCCCTCGACCGCCGAGATCGCCGGTCGGCTGCGCATCACCGAGGACGAGGTCCTCTCCTGCATCGAGGCCGGCCGCTCGTACCACGCGACCTCGCTCGAGGCGGCCCAGGAGGGCGACGGCATGCCGGGGCTGCTGGACCGGCTCGGCTACGAGGACCCGGCCCTGGACGGCGTGGAGCACCGGGACCTCGTACGCCACCTGCTCGTCCAGCTCCCGGAACGCGAGCAGCGCATCCTGCTCCTGCGCTATTACAGCAACCTCACCCAGTCGCAGATCAGCGCGGAACTCGGCGTCTCCCAGATGCACGTGTCCCGGCTGCTCGCCCGCAGTTTCGCCCGATTGCGCTCGGCGAACCGGATCGAAGCCTGAGTCCACCGGCATTCCTCCTCCACCCACCCCGAGCGGTATTCACCAGCTCACTCGGCGGACATTTCGCCGACCCACCGCCGCCCACCGCCGCCCACCGCCGCCCTTCGGTAATGCGTCACCGATCCAGCGGCAATCCACCGTGAGCAGTTCGTGCATCCGGGCCCGCAGCGGCTCGTGCAGCCGGGTGCGCGGAGGTTCATGCGTCTCGTGGGTGGGGCACGCGGGGCGCACGAAGGCAGGTGGGGCGCACGGATGGGGGCCTCGGGGGAGCTTCGCAGGCCACGGCGTGCGACCGAATAGGAGCTCGACGCATCACCGGCGGGAGCGAATCGACTATCGGCGTCCTTTCCGACAGTTCTGCGCCGAAATTCCGCCAGAACCCCTCTTTCCTGGGCCGATTCACCTTCACCATGTCGACATGTCACTACAGCGTGTTGCCGACATGTGACATTCTGCGGGAAGCGCGTTTGCCGCGGCCTCGCCTCCGGTATGCAGGTGGAGGCTGCGTTCCTCACGACGGGAGCGCCGCGACCGTCCGCGACCCAAAGGGGGTGGCATGTCCGTAGACCAGGGCAGCTCGAAGGTGCTCACGCTCGTGAAGAGTGAGCCCGCGACCGAAGCTCTCCAGGCCTCTCAGGACCTTCAGGCCCCTCAGGACCTGCCCGGTCCCGAGCTGGCCCTTCCGGCCTCGGAGTCCCTCGACACCCGCACCCTGTCCCGCTCCCTGTTCCTGCGGCTCGCCGCCCTGGACGAGAACAGCCCCGAGCGCGCCTACGTCCGGGACACCCTCATTGAACTCAACCTCCCGCTGGTGCGCTACGCCGCCGCTCGTTTCCGGTCGCGCAACGAACCCATGGAGGACATCGTCCAGGTCGGGACGATCGGCCTGATCAAGGCGATCGACCGTTTCGACTGCGAACGCGGCGTGGAGTTCCCGACGTTCGCGATGCCCACGGTCGTGGGGGAGATCAAGCGCTTCTTCCGCGACACGTCGTGGTCGGTCCGGGTGCCGCGCCGGCTCCAGGAGCTGCGCCTGGCCCTGACGAAGGCGAGCGACGAGCTCTCCCAGAAACTCGACCGGTCTCCGACGGTCACCGAGCTCGCCTCCGTGCTGGGCGTGTCGGAGGACGACGTGGTCGACGGCCTGGCCGTCGGCAACGCCTACACGGCCTCCTCGCTCGACTCCCCGGCCCCCGAGGACGACGGCGGCGAGGGCTCCCTGGCCGACCGCCTGGGCTACGAGGACACCGCGCTGGAGGGCGTGGAGTACCGGGAGTCCCTGAAGCCCCTGCTGGCCAAGCTGCCGCCGCGCGAGCGCCGGATCATCATGCTCCGCTTCTTCGCGAACATGACGCAGTCGCAGATCGGCGAGGAGGTCGGCATCTCCCAGATGCACGTGTCCCGCCTGCTGACCAGGACGCTGGCCCAGCTGCGGGAGGGACTGATCTCGGACTGAGCGGGGCGCCGGAGCGGCGGGGCTCGCCGTCGCCCCGGTCACGGCACCGCCCGCGGCACGCGGACTGTCCGACGGGCGACCGGCCGGGCCGACTCCCCACGCCGACACGAGACGCCGGCTCCCACGCCGGCACGAGGCCGCCAGAAGAAGTAGACAGAAGCCGCCAGAAGAACACGACGGACGTCGTGCGAGAGAAGAGAGCCGCCGGGGCGCTGCGTTCAGCACCTCGGCGGTTTCGGTGTTACGTCAGTGCGGTGTTACGTCAGTGCGGCGTTACGCCGGTGCGGCGTTACGCCGGTGCGGTGTCACACCAGCGCGCGGTGTTACGCCAGCGCCAGCCAGGCGACGGCGGCGACGACCACCACGGCCACGATGACGCCGACGATGAGACCGATACGCGGACCCGCCTGTGCGGGTGCCGCCTGCTGACGTCCCTGGGGCGTTTCGTCGTCGACGAAGGCACGGAACATCTGAGTGCTGCCGGCGGGGTCGTAGTTGCCCTGGGGGCCCTGGGTGTTAGCCATGCCCCCGGACCCTAGCGAATCACCGGGGAACCGCCCAAGTGCGGGGCCCCTCCTGGGCGGACCTCCGCACCGCTCGGAGGGTGATCTTCGCCCGAGCGACCGCCGACCCGTCGGCCGCCCGGCTCCGACCTGCGCCTTCCGGGCCTTCACCTGCGGGTTTACGTTAGCCAATGCTTGCCTTTGCCAAGGTTTTATTCTCGAATGCCTGTTTTCGTTTGCCTGCAGCAACCATCCATACCTATGGTTGCCCTAAGCAACGAATGCTGGAGGCGCGATGGCGGAAGAGGCTCGGTATGAGGAGCTGGCCCGCCAGCTCAGTGCCATCGGGGTCGTGAAGCGCGAGATGAGCCGGACACTGCCGTCCGACTGTCCCGCCGGCTCGGCCGGCGTGCTGACTCTCCTCGGCCGCCACGGCGACATGCGGATGAGCCGGCTCGCGGAGCTGCTCGCCGTGGACATGTCGGTCACCAGCCGCCATGTCGCCCACGTCGCCGAGCGCGGCTGGATCGAGCGGCTGCCCGACCCCGCCGACAAGCGTTCGCGCACCCTGAGCCTGACCCCCGCGGGCTGGGCCCAGCTCGACGAGCTCAACGCGTGCACCACCCAGTTGCTCGCCGACCGGCTGAGCGACTGGACGGAGGACGAGGTCCGGCAGCTGATCCAGCTCATGGCCCGGCTGCGGGAGAGCTTCGGCGACTGCCGGGCCGGTCCGCGGGCACACCAGACGGCATCCGTGGCTGCGGACGACGACACGACCCGTACACCCGCATAAGCAGTAATGAAGAGAAGGAAGCCCATGGCAACAACCACACCAGCCGGTGTGCGGGCCCACGCGAAGCACGGGGGCGCCACCCCCGACAGCGGCGCTCCGATGACACACCGGCAGATCATGGAGGCGCTCTCCGGGCTCTTGCTCGGCATGTTCGCCGCCATCCTGTCCTCGACGATCGTCACCAACGCCCTGCCCGAGATCGTCAACGACCTCGGCGGCGGACAGAGCGCCTACACGTGGGTGGTCACCGCCTCGCTGCTGGCGATGACCGCCTCGACCCCCCTGTGGGGCAAGCTCGCGGACCTGGTCGACAAGAAGATCCTGGTCCAGCTGGGCCTCGTCATCTACGTCATAGGTTCCGTCGTCGCGGGTCTGTCGCAGAACCCCGCGATGCTGATCAGCGCGCGTGTCATCCAGGGTCTGGGCGCCGGCGGTCTGTCCGCCCTCGCGCAGATCATCATGGCCGCGATGATCTCCCCGCGTGAGCGCGGCCGGTACTCCGGTTACCTGGGTGCGACCTTCGCGGTCGCGACCGTCGGCGGTCCGCTGCTCGGCGGTGTCATCACCGACACCAGCTGGCTCGGCTGGCGCTGGTGCCTCTACGTCGGCGTGCCGTTCGCACTGATCGCCCTGGTCGTGCTGCAGAAGACGCTGAAGCTGCCGGTGGTCAAGCGCAAGGTCAAGGTCGACTGGGCCGGTGCCTTCTTCATCACCGCCGCCGTCTGCCTGCTGCTGGTCTGGGTCACCTTCGCCGACGACAAGTACGACTGGCTGTCGTGGCAGACGGCCCTGATGGTCGGTGGCTCGATCGTCCTCGCGCTCGTCTTCGTCCTCGTCGAGTCCAAGGCCAGCGAGCCGATCATCCCGCTGCGCCTGTTCAGGAACCGCACCATCACGCTGGCCTCGGTCGCCTCGCTGTTCGTCGGTATCGCGATGTTCGCGGGCACCGTCTACTTCAGCCAGTACTTCCAGCTGGCCCGGGACAAGTCCCCGACCATGTCGGGCGTCATGACGATCCCGATGATCGGCGGCCTGTTCATCTCGTCCACGGTCTCCGGCCTGATCATCACCAAGACCGGCAAGTGGAAGGCGTGGCTGCTGGCCGGCGGCGTGCTGCTGACGGCCGGCCTGGGCCTGCTGTCGACCATGCGCTACGACACCGCCTACTGGCACATCGCGATCTTCATGGCGCTGATGGGCCTCGGCGTCGGCATGATGATGCAGAACCTGGTGCTCTGCACGCAGAACCAGGTGGCCCCCAGCGACCTGGGTGCCGCGTCCTCCGTCGTGGTCTTCTTCCGGTCCCTCGGCGGCGCGGTGGGCGTCTCGGTGCTCGGCTCCGTGATGTCGACCCGGATCAGCCACTACGCCTCCGACACCATCGGCTCGCTCAGCCCCGAGCAGCAGCAGGCGGCCGCGCAGGCCTCCGGCAGCGGCGGCATCCCCGACATGGACGCGCTGCCCCCGGGCATCCGCGAGTGGCTGGAGAGCGCCTACGGGCACGGCATCGCCGACATCTTCCTGTACGTCGCGCCGATCGCCCTCCTCGCCTTCATCGTGACGCTGTTCATCAAGGAGATCCCGCTGCGCAGCAGCGGCGCCCTGGCCCAGGCCGCCGAGGCCGACGGCCAGGCGTCCTCCCCCGCCGAGGCCCCGGCCGCGTCGCGCACTCCGGGTCAGACCCAGGGTGCGGACCGGACCGAGGAGAAGGTGCCGGCCATGGCGTCCTCCGTCTCGGCGCCCGGCCCCGAGGCCACCCAGCGGCTGACCCCGGTCGCCTCCGCGGCGGCGCCCGCGTCCGAGCAGCCCGCCTCCGGCGGCATCCCGGTGCACGGCTTCGTCCGCGGCGCCGAGCAGGCACCCGTGCCGCAGGCCGCCGTCACGCTGATCTCCCTCGGCGGACGCCAGCTGGGCCGCTCGGTGGCCCAGGGCGACGGCGCCTACACGGTGCACGCGCCCAGCGCCGGGTCGTACGTCCTGATCGCCGCCGCCGACGGCTTCCAGCCGCAGGCGTCCACGATCGTCGTGAACGGCGACGGGCCGGTCGCGTACGACGTCCTCCTCAGCGGCACGAGCGGGCTGAACGGCCTGGTCCGGGACGCCGAGGCCGGTACGCCGGTCAAGGACGCGATGGTCGTCGTCACCGATGTGCGCGGCGACGTGCTCGCCACCGGGACCACCGGTGAGCAGGGCGAGTTCCACTTCGCGGAGCTGGTCCCGGGCACGGTCACCATCGCGGTCAACGCGCCGGGCCACCGCCCCCAGGCCCTCCCGGTCGAGGTCGGCGTCACCGGTGTCACCCGCATCGAGATCGACCTGCGGTCCGGCGCCCTGCTCCAGGGTGTCGTACGGGCCTCCGGCGGTCCCCTCGGCGACGCCCGGGTCACCCTGGTCGACGCGGCGGGCAACGTGGTCGGCACGGCCACGACCGGCACGGACGGCGCGTACGCCTTCTCCGACCTGGACGGCGGCGAGTACACCGTCATCGCGACGGGCTACCCGCCGGTGGCGACGGCACTGACGGTCACCGACCGCGGTGTCGACGACCACGACATCGAACTCGCCCACCCCGGCGAGTGACCGAGCCCCGGCCCGTGGAGCGCGCGCAGAGCGGACGCGCGCTCCACGGGCCGGTTCCACTTCCGGCCCCACCGACGGCCCCCTCCCCCTCCCGTTCCCTTCCTCCCTCCTCCCCGGGCACCACTCTCAAGGAGCTGCGCCACCATGCCACTGTCCGCGAAGATCCGTACCCGTGACGGCTGGGCCGTGTCGCACGCGGTCGTCACCCTGACCGACATGACCGGCACCCAGGTCCTGCGCGCCGAGGCGAACGACGACGGCGTCGTCCAGGACGGGACGGCCCTGGCCCCCGGCGCCTACACCGCGATCGTGACCGCGGTCGGGTACGCCCCCACCGCCGCGACCGCCTTCGTCACGGCGAGCGGCCGCGCCGAGGTCGGCGCCGTGACCCTGACCCGCCAGGGCGGCACGGAACTGCCCCCGCCCGGCTTCTGGACCATCGACCCGGTCCACTCCACCGTCACGGCGGTCGCCCAGCACCTCGGCTTCGCGAGCATCCGCGGCCGGTTCGACGAGTTCGCGGGCCGGATCGAGATCGCCCCCGACGACGTGGCCAGGTCCCGCGTCGAGGCGGTCATCACCTCGGCCTCCATCGACACCGGCAACCGCATGCGCGACGGCCACCTCAAGTCGCCCGACTTCCTCGACGCCGAGAACCACCCGCAGATCACCTACGTGTCCTCGGGCCTCACCGCGATCGGCACCGACCGCTGGCTCGTCCACGGCGAGCTGACCCTGAACGGTTACGTCCGCCCGGTCGACCTGGACCTGAACTACCTCGGCACCGGCCCCGACTCCGCGGGCGCCACCCGGGCCGCCTTCCGCGCCACCGCCGAGCTGCGCCGCGACGACTTCGCCATCAAGTACAGCGAGATCCTGCAGGCGGGCATCGCCGCCGTCGGTGCGACCCTGAAGATCGAGCTGGACATCCAGGCGGTCCAGGGCGACGGCCTCCCGTACGACGCCTGACGGCGCCAGCCCCCCCCCATACACACCCCGTACACACCCCCCATACGCACAGAGCGCTCCCGCCGGCCCCACACGGCGGGACACTCCGGTCGGCCCGCCCGGCCCGGTGAGGACACTCCGCCGGCCTGACCCCCGCAGGGACACCCTCATCGCCGCGGCACCCCGTACGCTGCCGCCATGGCACCCCAGATCGCGACCAACACCGCTGTGTCCCTGCCGGAGCTGCTGGACTTCGTACGTCCCCGACACCGCGCCGTGCTCCTCACCCGACGTGCCGACGGCAGCGCCCAGGGCTCGCCCCTGACCTGCGGCGTCGACGACTCGGGCCGTATCGTCGTCTCCACCTACCCGGAGCGCGCCAAGACCCGCAACGCCAAGCGCGACGACCGCGTCAGTCTCATCGTCCTCAGCGACGAGTGGAACGGCCCCTGGGTCCAGATCGACGGCACGGCGGAGGTCATCGACTCCCCCGACTCGGTCGAGCCGCTCGTCGAGTACTACCGCAACATCGCCGGCGAGCACCCGGACTGGGACGAGTACCGCGAGGCCATGATCAAGCAGGGCAAGTCGATCATCCGTGTCACGCCCACCCGGTGGGGCCCGGTGGCCACCGGCGGCTTCCCGGCGCGGCTGGCCGCGTCGGACGGCTGAAAGTTTGTGAACGAGGCAGAGCCTGTGGGCAAGGCAGAGCCTGTGAACGAGGCGAAGCCTGTGGGCAAGGCAGAGCCTGTGAACGAGGCTCTGAGCGGGGCGCGCTCACTCCGGGCGCGCCACCATCGCCTCGATCCCGGCGATCACGATGTCCAGCGCCATGGTGAAGTCGCGCTCGTACATCTCCGTCACCGTGTCGCCCCCACGGGCGTCCATGAGCGTCCGCGACCTCTCGATCACCTCGTCGGCACCGGTCCGCGGTGCCCGCGTCACCGCCGCCATGGCCTCGGTGAAGTAGGCGTCGGGGCCCATCCCGGCGGCCGCTGACCGCTCCATGAAGTGGCCCTCGATCGTGCCGAACCCGTACACGAACTGGAAGACCGCCGCGAGCGCCCCGGCCTGACCGCGCACCGGCAGGCCGGTCCGCCGGATCACCCGCTGCACGGCGCGCGAGAAGCCGAGCGCGTGCGGGCCGATGTTGAGGTACGTGCCGAAGATCGGCGTCACCCAGGGGTGCCGCACCAGGAGGCCCCGGTACTCCGCGGCGAGGGCGCGCAGTTGGACCCGCCAGTCCTCATCGGGATGCTCGCCGGGGCCGTCGTCGGACTCCTCGTCGGCGTCCTCCGTCGGCAGGCGCAGCTCGCCGAAGACCTGGTCGAGGGCCAGTTCCAGCAGGTCGTCCTTGGTGTCGACGTACCAGTACACGGACATCGCGGTCACGTTCAGCTCGGCGGCCAGTCTCCGCATGGAGAACTTCGCCAGCCCCTCCGCGTCGAGCAGCCGCACCGCCGTCGCGGTGATCCGCGCCCGGTCGAGCCCCGACGGCTGCCCGCCCCGCTCGGCCCGCGCCTTGTCCTCCAGCCAGACGCTGGTCCGCGCCGGACGTTTCGTCCGGTCGGCTGCCCTCACCATGGCGCACCCTCCTGGGAACCACGACCCCTACGGCCCTGACGGGGACGGCCCGCGCGACTCCGTGGCCCGCCCCCGTCGATGCTATGCGGGCCCCTACCCCGAAACGCCCGCCGGAGAATCGGGAGCGGGCCGGTCAGTCGGGGGCGTCGGCTGCGCCGCCTGCGGAGTCGGCTGCTCCGCCTGGGGAATTGGCTGCTCCGCCTGCTCCGCCCGTCGCAGCAGCGTCGCCGCCAGCAGGCCGCCCAGCAACACGGCCACCGCGCCCACCAGCTGGCTCGTCTGCAGTCCGGAGGAGTACGCGTCCGTGATCCGCTCCCGCTCCCCGGCCGAGCCGGCCGTCGCCAGCGCCGTCGGCAGGGAGCCCGCCGCCATCGGGACCAGCGCGGCGAAACGGGAGGTGAGGACCGCCCCGAGCACAGCCACGCCGAGCCCGGTGCCGAACTCGCCGAGGGTGCCGTTGATCCCGGCGCCCGCGCCCGCCTTCTCCCGCGGGATCGCGCTCATGACGGCGTGCGTCATCACCGGGTTGGCGATCGCGCAACCCCCGCCGATGAGCAGCAGACCGAGCAGCGTGCCGCCGTAGCCGTGCTCCGTCAGCGTCGCGATCGCCACTAGCCCGCCCGACATCAGCACCATGCCCAGCGCGATGGAGCGGGGCAGCCCCAGTCTGGCCGCCCCCTTCGCCGACAGCCCCGAGAAGTTGAGCACGACCACCGTGAGCGCGAGCGGCGCCGTGCGCAGCCCGGCCTCCAGCGCGTCGTACCCGAGCACGAACTGCAGGTGCTGCGTCAGCAGGAACAGCGCGCCCCCCATGCCGAAGGTGATCAGCACCACGCCCGCGACCGCGCCCGTGAACCTCCGGTTCCTGAAGAAGCCGAGGTCGAGCATGGGGTACGGGACGCGGCGCTCCCAGTACGCGAAGGCCGTCAGCACCAGGACGGCCGCAACCGCGGTCACCAGGACCGGCCCGGACGTCCATCCGTGCTCGGGCCCGGAGATGATCGCGAAGACGAGTGAGGCCATGCCGACGGTCGACAGCAGTGCGCCCGGCAGGTCGGGCCGCTCGCCATGGATATTTTTCGACTCGGGCACCAGCGCGACCACGGCGACCAGGCCCAGTGCCACCACCGGCAGATTGATCAGGAAGATCGCGCCCCACCAGAAGTGCTCGAGCACGACACCGCCGACCAGCGGGCCGGTGGCGAAGCCGAGGGCGTTGACGGCGGCCCAGATACCGATGGCCCTGGGGTGCTCGTCGGGGGCGAAGACCTGCATCACCACGGCGAGGGTGGTGGTGAGCAGCAGCGCGCCGCCGACGCCCATGCCGGCCCGTGCGGCGATCAACTGGCCGGTGGAGTCGGCGAGTCCGGCGCCCAGGGAGCCGACACCGAACAGGGCCAGGCCCGCGATCAGCATCTTCCTGCGGCCGTAGCGGTCGGCGGCCGAGCCCGCGGTGAGCAGCAGGCCCGACAGCACGAGCGAGTACGCGTTGATCATCCACTGGATGTCGGAGGTGGCGGCGTCCAGCTCCTGGGTCAGGGAGGGGATCGCCACGTTCAGCACGGTGTTGTCGAGGAGCACGGTGAGCTGGGCGAGACAGATGACGCCGAGGATGATCCAGCGCTGCGGGTGCCCCTGCTGTTCCTGCTGTTCCTGCTGTTCCTGCGGGACGTTCGAGGGGGCGGCGGTCGTCGGCGCCGGCATGGGACCTGCCCTTCTCCTTCTACGGCTTCTACGGCTTCTACGGTGTAAGGGAGCGAGTCGTCGTACACCGTAGAGCAGCTCTTGTACGCCGTACAAGAGGAGAGGGCGGTGGCCCGGGCAGGGTGCCCGGGCCACCGCCCCGCGAAGGGAACCGGCTTAGCTCGTCGGCTCGGTCAGGTCGTAGAAGGTGGCGCTGCCCACCGTGACCTCCTCGAAGTTCTCCTGGACCCACTCGCTGATCTGGGAGGACGTACCGCTGTCGCCGCCCATGCCTCCCCCGCCCATGCCACCGGCGATGAAGTAGTGGATCCGGCCTTCCTCCACGTACTCCTTGAACTGGGCCAGCGTCGGCGAGGGGTCGGTGCCGTTGAAGCCGCCGATCGCCATCACGGGCTCACCGGTGGAGAGCTGGTAGCTCGCGGCGTTCTGGGAGCCGATGGCCGCGGCCGCCCAGGTGTAGTGGCTCGCGTCCTCCTCCAGCAGTTCCTTGGCCTCGTCGCTGACCTCGGCACCGTTCAGCAGACCGCCCATGCCGCCGCCGCCCGTACCGTCACCCGCAGCGCCTTCACCGGCCTGGCCGCCGGGACCGCCTTGCTGGCCTTGCTGGCCTTGCTGGCCCTGTTGACCCTGCTGGCCTTGCTGGTTCTGGCCGGGAAGGCCGCCGCCGCCGTCGCCGCCGAAGCCGCCCGTCGGGGGCTGACCGTTCTGACCGTCCTGACCGTTCTGCTGACCTCCCTGGCCCTGGCCCTGGCCCTGCTGGTTCTGGCCGCCGCCCGGGAAACCGCCGCCGCCGGGGCCGCCACCGCCCGGACCGCCGCCGCCACCCGGTCCGCCGCGCCCGCCCGAGACGGCCGGGCCGGCCGTCACGATCGAGCCGCTGTGTCCCTCGTTCAGGGTGGTGAGGGTGTACGCCGTCGGGCCGGCGAGCGCGGCGACGACGCCCAGTCCCACGACGGCGAGCGCCAGTCGCCGGCCCACCCTGGCGACGAAGACGAGGCCCAGCGCGGCGACGAGACCGCCGACCAGCACCAGCCACTTCACCCAGGGCAGGTAGTCGGAGGACCGGTTGAGCAGGACGTACCCCCAGGCCGCGGTCGCCGTCATGGCACCCGCCAGCGTCAGCGCCACCCAGGTCCTGCCGCGCTCCCGCCACAGCAGGGCGGTGCCCATGCCGATCAACGGCGCGATGTAGGGGGCGAGGGCCACGGTGTAGTACTCGTGGAAGATGCCCTGCATGAAGCTGAAGATCACCATGGTGATCAGCAGCGAGCCTCCCCAGGCCAGGAACGCGGCGCGGGCGGTGTCGGTCCGCCCGGACCTCCGCAGCAGCACCAGCGCCGCCACGAGCAGGATCAGCGCCGCCGGGATCAGCCAGGAGATCTGGCCGCCGATGCTGGAGCCGAACATACGGTCCCAGCCGGTCTCGCCCCAGCCGCCACCGCCGTTGCCGCCACCGCCGCCGCCGACGCTGCCGGTCTCCTCGCCGTTGATGCGGCCGAGACCGTTGTAGCCGAAGGTCAGCTCGAGGAAGGAGTTGTTCTGCGAGCCGCCGATGTACGGGCGGGAGGACGCCGGCCACAGTTCCACGAGCGCGACCCACCAGCCGCCCGCGACGACCATCGCCAGCCCGGCGAGCAGCACCTGGCCGATCCGCTTCCTCAGACCCGTCGGCGCGAGCAGGACGTACACCAGCGCGAGCACCGGCAGGATCAGGAAGGCCTGGAGCGTCTTCACCAGGAAGGCGAGGCCGATCGCGGCGCCCGCCCACACCAGCCACTTCGTCTGCGCCTTCTCCAGCGCCCGCAGCGTGCAGTACACCGCGGTGGCCATCAGGAGCGCGAGGGCCGCGTCCGGGTTGTTGAAGCGGAACATCAGCGCGGCGACCGGGGTCAGCGCGAAGGCCGCCAGGGTGAGGAACCCGGCCGTGGCGCTGAACCGGCGGCGTACGGAGGCGTACAGCACGCCGGCCGTGGCGACGGCCATCAGGACCTGCGGGAACAGGATCGCGAAGGAGTTCAGGCCGAGGAGCCTCACCGACAGCGCCATCGGCCACAGCGAGGCCGGCGGCTTGTCGACGGTGATGGCGTTGGCCGAGTCCAGCGAGCCGAAGAAGAACGCCTTCCAGGACTGGCTGCCGGCCTGCACGGCCGCGGAGTAGAAGGAGTTGGCGTACCCGGAGGCCGACAGGTTCCAGCTGTAGAGGCCGCCGATCACCAGCAGGGCGAGGAGGAACGCGGGGCGCACCCAGCGCGGGTCCTCGGGTCGGCCGCTCCACAGCCGGCGCGTGAAGGGCTGCTTCGGCTCACCGGCGCGCGGTACGGGTGGGGTAGAGGGGGCGGGTGGGGTGGAGGGAGCGGGTGGAGCGGTCGGAGCCGGCGGTGGGCCCCAGGCCGGGCCCGTCCCCTCCTGGTGTGTCGCATCGTGGTGGGTCGTCATCGGGTGTTCCTCGCATCGTGATCGTCGTGCGGACGCACCGGCTGCAGCCGTTCGGTCGCGTCCCCCCTGGTGCCGTCCGCGGCGTCGCCGACGCGGAACTCGGTCGTGCCGTACTGGCTCGTGCTGTACGGGTTCGTGGTGTACGGGTCCGTGCTGTACGGGTCCGTGCTGTACGGGTTCGTGCTGTACGGGTTCGTGCTGTACGGATGTGCGGTGTGCGGATACGTGCCGTACGGCGCGGCGGGGGCGGCAGGCGCGGCCGGCGCGTCCTCGCGCCGGTCCGGGAACACCCAGGCGCGGAAGAGCAGGAACCGCAGCACCGTCGCCGCGAGGTTGGCGGCGATGAGCACCGCCAGCTCCGTGGAGTGCGCGGGCTCGCTCGTCGCCGCGTTCAGCGCGGCGAGCGAACCGCTGGTCAGGACGAGCCCGATGCCGAACACCACCAGCCCCTGCGCCTGGTGCCGGACGGCACCCTGCCGGCCGCGGACCCCGAAGGTGAGGCGCCGGTTGGCCGCCGTGTTGGCGACCGCCGAGACGAGCAGGGCGAGCGCGTTGGCCACCTGTGAGCCCGTGAACGTCCGGAAGCCGCTGTAGAGCAGCAGGTAGAACAGTGTCGACAGGACGCCCACGACACCGAACCCGACGAGCTGCCGGGCGAGGCCGCGCGGTACGTCCTTGATCTCGCGGTCGCGCGGGTCGTCCCCGAACGGCCGGGCGAGCCGGTCCAGCGGCAGCGAACCGGTGGCCAGCGCCCTGCCGACCCGCCACACGCCCTTGAGGTCGTCGGTCGCCGTCTTCACGATGTGCACCGTCGAGTCGGGGTCGTCGACCCAGTCCACCGGCACCTCGTGGATGCGCAGGCCCGCACGTTCGGCGAGCACCAGCAGCTCCGTGTCGAAGAACCAGCCGGTGTCCTCCACCAGCGGCAGCAGCACCTGGGCCACGTCACGGCGGATCGCCTTGAAGCCGCACTGCGCATCGGAGAAACGGGCTTGCAGCGAGCCCCGCAGGATCAGGTTGTACGCGCGGCTGATGAACTCCCGCTTGGGGCCGCGCACCACACGGGAGGCCCGGGTGAGCCGGGAGCCGATCGCCAGGTCGGAGTGGGCGGAGATGAGGGGGGCCACCAGCGGCAGCAGCGCGTTGAGGTCGGTGGACAGGTCCACGTCCATGTAGGCGAGGACGGGCGCGTCGGAGGCGGACCACACCGCCCTGAGCGCCCGCCCGCGCCCCTTCTGGTCCAGCCGGAAGGAGGTGACCTCCGCGAGCTCCGCCTCCAGCCGCGCCGCCACCTGCGGGGTGGCGTCCGTGGACGCGTTGTCCGCGACCGTGATGCGGAACGCGTACGGGAAGGTGCGCGCCAGGTGTTCGTGCAGTCGCAGGACGCACGGCCGGAGGTCCTTCTCCTCGTTGTAGACGGGGATCACTACGTCCAGGACAGGCGTCGCGGCGAGTCCGGCCGGGAGGTGCTCCCGCGCCGGCAGGGAGCCGGGAGAAGAGTCGGTTCGCATGGGAACGACAGTCGTCAGGACCCCTGTTGTGCCCATGTGGTGGCGCTGTGCTGTGCCTGTGAGTCCGGTTGCCGCTTCATTTCGAGGTCGGACGCGAGACGCGCGGAGGACGTTGGGGCGACGGCCGGCAGGTGCACGGTGAACACGGTCCGCCCGGGCACGCTGTCGACGGTCACGGCCCCGCCGTGCGCGGCGGCGACGGCCTGCACGATGGCGAGTCCGAGGCCGGTCGAGCCGGTGGCACGGGTGCGCGCGGAGTCCCCGCGCGCGAACCGTTCGAAGACGTGCGGGAGCAGCTCGGGCGGGATGCCCTGCCCGTCGTCCTCGACGTCCACGCACAGCCACGGCCCGCCGCGCCGCACGCGCGCGGTGACCGTCGTACCGGGCGGGGTGTGCGTACGGGCGTTGGCGAGCAGGTTGACGAGGACCTGTTGCAGACGGGCCGCGTCCGCCGCGACCAGGGCCGGCTCGTCGGGCAGGTCCAGCCGCCAGTTGTGGTCGCGGCCGGCCGCCCGGGCGTCGCTGACGGTGTCCACGACGAGCGGCACGAGGTCCGTGTGCTCGAACTGCAGGGGCCGTCCCGCGTCGAGCCGTGCGAGCAGCAGCAGGTCCTCCACCAGCAACGTCATCCGTCCGGACTCGGACTCGATGCGGGTGAGCGCGTGCCGCGTGTCGGGCCCGATCTGCTCCCGGCCGCGCCGGGTGAGCTCGGCGTACCCGCGGATCGAGGCCAGCGGGGTACGCAGCTCATGGCTCGCGTCCGCGACGAACTGCCGTACCCGCGTCTCGCTTGCCTGCCGCGCGTGCAGGGCGCCGTGCACATGGTCGAGCAGGCGGTTGAGCGCCGCACCGACCTGCCCGACCTCGGTGTGCGGATCGGTCTGGGACTCGGGGACGCGCTCGTTGAGGGTGACCTCGCCGCAGTGCAGCGGCAGCTCGGAGACGCGGGTGGCGGTGGCGGCGACCCTGCGCAGGGGACGCGTGGCGACGCCGACGAGGACGGAGCTCGCGAGGCCGGCGGCGATGAGGCCGGCCGCGGTGACGCTGGCCTCGACGAGGATCAGGGTGTTGACGGTGTTGTCGACGTCCGTGGTCGGAACGGCGACGTAGTAGGAGCCGGTGGGGCTGCTCGTGTACATGGCGCGGTACGTGCCGAGACCGGGCAGGTCGACGGTGTGCGCGTCCTCGTCCCGGGCGACGGCGCCGAGCAGGGAGACCTGGGCGTCGTCGAGCTCCTCGGGGTTCATCTCGTAGGCGTCGGACTTGTCGCCGTACTGGGCGTCGGTGATGGTGCCGTCCTCCACCCGCGCAGCAATGGTGTAGCCGGGCACCGGGCCCTCGGTGACGAACGTGCCGAGCTGGAGCGGCTGCGTGCCGGGGCCCGGACGCCCGTCCCGGAGCTGGCCCGGCGGGCCCGAAGCACGCACCGCGATCTCCTTGAGCTTCCCGTCCAGCTCCTCGTACAGGTGCGACCGCAGCGCGAGGGTGGTCACCGTGCCGATCACCGCGCACACCACGGCGATCAGCGCCACGGAGGCAACGACGAGCCGGGTCCGCAGCGTGCGCGGTCGCCGTCCTGCCCGCGCCCGCCCGCGCGTCCGCGGCCGTCGCCGTCCGCTCATGAGACGGTGGCCACCGCGGGCTTGATCAGGTAACCGGCGCCGCGCCGGGTGTGGATCATCGGCTCCCGCCCCGCGTCGATCTTCCGCCGCAGGTACGAGATGTAGAGCTCGACCACGTTCGCCTGCCCGCCGAAGTCGTACGACCACACGCGGTCGAGGATCTGCGCCTTGCTGAGCACGCGCCGCGGATTGCGCATCAGGAAGCGCAGCAGTTCGAACTCGGTCGCGGTGAGGTGGATGTTGTCCCCGCCCCGCGACACCTCGTGACTGTCCTCGTCGAGCATCAGGTCCCCGACGACCAGCACGGAGTCCGAGCGCCGGTCCGCGGCACCGGACCGCCGGATCAGCCCGCGCAGCCGCGCGACGACCTCCTCCAGGCTGAACGGCTTGGTGACGTAGTCGTCGCCGCCGGCCGTCAGGCCCGCGATACGGTCCTCGACCGCGTCCTTGGCGGTCAGGAACAGCACCGGCACGTCGGGCAGCTCGCGCCGCAGCCGGCCGAGCACCGTCAGCCCGTCCATGTCCGGCAGCATCATGTCGAGCACGATGGCATCGGGCCGCAGCTCACGCGCCGTCCGGAGCGCACCCTGCCCGTCCCCGGCGGTGCGGATCTGCCAGCCCTCGTAACGCAGGGCCATGGACAGCAGCTCGGTGATCGACAGCTCGTCGTCCACCACCAGCACGCGGACGGGGCTCCCGTCCGGCCTCAGCAGTTCGGTGCGCCCCTGGGGCGAGGTCGTGGTCATGCTCCACACCCTGGCGCCCACCTCTGAGAGCGTCCTTTCGGCGACCTGTGATTTCCCTGAGAAACGCACAGGAAGCTCTCAGGCGCCTCCTGGGCCCTCAGGCGCCTCCTGGGCCCTCAGATGCCTCCAGGGCCTTCGATCCAGAGCCGTGCTCCGTTGTCGTGGCAGACCGCCCGCAGCCATGCGTCCCCCAGCCCCAGCCGCTCCAGGGAATGGAGCTGGTGAACGTACGGATAGGGGATGTTCGGGAAGTCGCTGCCGAGCAGCACCCGGTCCTCCAGGCCGGCGAGCCGGGGCAGGAGCCGCTCGGGGTACGGTCCGAACCGCTCACCGAAGTCGGTGAACGCCATCGTCGTGTCCAGCCGCACCTCCGCGTACCGCTCGGCGAGTGTCAGGAAGTCCTCGTACTCGGGCATCCCCATGTGCGCCACGACCAGCCGCAGCCGCGGGTGCCGGCCGAGCACCCGCCGTATCGGCCCGGGCCCGGTGTGCTTCCCCGGCGCCGGCCCGGATCCACAGTGCACGACGACCGGAACCCCGGCCTCGGCGAGCAGCCCCCACACGGGGTCGAGCAGCTCGTCGCCCGGGTCGTACGCCCCGACCTGCACATGCGCCTTGAAGACCCGTGCCCCCTGCTCGACGGCCTCCCGCACATACTCCACGGCCCCCGGCTCGGGGAAGAACGTCGCGGTGTGCAGGCAGTCCGGCGTCCGCCGCGCGAACTCCACGGCCCACCCGTTCAGCCAGCGCGCCATGCCCGCCTTGTGCGGATAGAGCATCGTGGTGAAGGCCCGCACCCCGAACTCCCGGACGACCGCCAGCCGTTCCCGCTCCTCCACCCGGTAGGTGATCGGCCACTCGACCCCACCGGTCAGCGGCCCCAGCCCGTCGAAGTAGCCCCACACCTTGCGCAGCACCCGCTCGGGCATGAAGTGCGTGTGCGCGTCGACGAGTCCGGGCAGCCCGAGCCGCCGCCAGAACTTCCGCACGTCCTCGGCATCCCGCCGAAACCGCCCCACGCCCTCCGTGCCCGTGCCTGTGCCTGTGCCTGTGCCCGCGTTCATGTCCATGCCCGCTCCCACAGCTCAACTCAGCTCAGCTCGACTCACTCAGAAGAGCCCTTCCTGAACATCCCCGCTCCCTCTCGACCTCAACTCGCGTACGGGAACCGTGAGTACGTCCCCACCACCCTCGACGGCCGCGGTCAGCTCCCACCCGGTCATCAGCCGTGTGTCGAGGACGACCGTGCCGCGCCCGGTGGCCAGGTGGAGGTCGGGCCCGGCGACCGCGACCACCTCACCGCCCACGACCCCGCCCGCGACCAGCTCGTTCACCACCCCGTCGACGCCCGGCAGGGCGTCCAGCCCGAACACCTCGGTGTGATCCACCGGACGGCACGGCAACCGCTCCAACGACTCCGGCCAGCCGTCGAGCGCCACCGCCCGCCCATGCAGTTCCACCAGCTCGGCCCCCCGCTCGCCGGCCCCCGGCAGGGCCGCCCGTACGGCCCGCTTGTCGGCGTACGGGATCCGGTCCGGCACCCCCAGCGCGGCCCGCAGGACCTCCTCGGTCCGCCGCGCGGCCATCAGCGGCCCACGCCCCAGCCAGCTGAAACAGACGGCTCCCTGCTCCAGCAACCGGGCCGACCCGCGCTCGACCACGGTGATCCCCACCTTCACCATCCCGGGCCCGAACCACGCCAGGTACACGTGGTACGGCCGCGGATCGTCCGCGATGGTGTCGGCCGCAACGGAGTGCGCCCGCTCCAGCCGCGCGCACGCTTCACATCGCGCGCCGGTGCTCCGCCCCGAGACCCCGACCCGCATCGGGCAGGCGTTCCCCCGCGCACCGACACACGTCCGCACCCCCTCCGGCACCACCCCGAAGGCGACCCTCTTCCCCCGTGGCAGAGCGCTCCCCCGTCCTCCCTCCCAGACCAGCGAGGGCCCCGCGTCACCCCACCGCAGCCCCGTACATCTCCACGCCGTCCGTCCCATCACCACGAGATTAGGCCCCACCACTGACAACGCGCGTCCGATCACGCTTCGGAACCCGGCCGGTGCCCGGGCTCAGGAGTCGTCTGGAGCCGCTTCAGGTTCCGGTTCAGGATCGCCCGGAGCCGATCCACGTCCGCGGTGTCCCGGGCGCCCCGCTTGGGCAGGACCGCGACTCCGGCCGCGCGGTCGCCGCCCAGCAGCACGAAGAGTCCGGGCGTCTCCAGGTAGTCCCGGAACACGGGCAGCGCGTCATCGCGGAGGACGGAGAAGACGAGCACGGCCGTTGCCGCCACCAGCGGTGCCAAGAAAACCTGGACCAGACCCGCCGGGGACCGTCTGGCCCGCCCCCGGAGCGCCTCCTCGAAGTCCGCGACCGTCGGCCGGTAGACGAACTCGACGGCCGTACCCTCGACGACCGAGCCGCGCTCCATGTCCTGGTGTGGGGGTTTCCCGCCCCCGCTGTCCATGATCCGGAACCCTACTGAGGCACCGGCCGACACATCGGACCAAAAGCCAGAGGCCCTGCGGATCGCTCCGCAGGGCCTCTGGCCTGTTGTGCACTCGGCAGGATTCGAACCTGCAACCTTCTGATCCGTAGCTCTATGTGGATCGGTCGCGAACGGTCGTACCGGCCGATCTACGGCCCCGCAGAGACGCCACCGGACGTGAACGGTTGCTGTGGTTGCTGTACTTCGCTGCTGTACCGCACCGGCCGTGAAGGCGCCTGCACGCCCTCACGGGTCCTGCCCGGTTGGCCAGCGTCAAAGCAGTCGCGGCAACGTTGGACTGCTGCACAGCCACAGCTGATGACGCGCGCCACTGAAGCGAATCCTCAGCCACTCATCCAGCCTTCGGATAACGACGAGGACGATCACGGCTACCACCAGCCATGTCGCTTGCCGCAAGATCGCAGACACGGTATCTCCATTGATCACACAGCTCAGAATTACCCCGAGCAAGATCAAATATCGGTTGCGACTGTCGGTGCCGTGTGCGACAGTACGAGACAGCATGCCTCCGCTTAGGCGGAGCGCATTACGAACCTGGGGTGACGCCATAGTTCTCCTTGTTCATTAATGGGGTGCCCGAACTTCTTGGCAGAGGCGGGCACCCCAGTCCTTTTTGCGTGGCAGCAACGCTAGCAGTCGGCACTGACAACCAAGCGCTGGGCGGGAGTTGCCCCAGCAGCATGACAGACCGTCACCGGCGTCGCCCCACCACTATCCACAGCGGCACACGATTCCCAAGTGCCGACCGGGCGAATTTGAACGCCTAAACACCCAGGTCGATCACGCCACAAAGCGTTGACCTGCTGTTTCTCATTATCGATCAGGTGACCCATCTCACATCGCTGGGAGTGTTTCTCCCTGGGTTTGATGAACACCTTGCATTGTCGGTGCGACCCCTTATCCTAGAGGGTTTCCTCCCTGGCGACTCAGAGCGGAAACAACGAACGCCCCCGACTGTCAGTAGCACCCCTTATCCTGAAGGGTTATTCGCGCGCTCTTTACTGCAAGGTGCCGATCTCCTCCGAATGGCAAGGTTGCTGGCTCGGTGACCGCGCAACCTCAGCCCACCACTCACCCCAGCTCCCATCCCGTCCGCCGTCGACCCACACACCGTGGAGCGGGCGTGGTCCATGGCGTCCAGGTGGAGCGCGCCACTGTACGAACGACCTGGACGCCATGGGCCGCGTCTGCTCGGCTCTGCCTGGGTCGACGGTGGACGGGATGGGAGCTCCCCGCGCACGCCCCAACGTGCCCGCACTCGGCAACGGCGCCCCCTCCATCCCGGTGCCGGCCGATCCCCCGCCGGAGGCACCGTCCTTGACCGAGGCCGCGATCGTGCAGTGCTCGCCACTCACAGCCCGGCCTCTTCCCACTCGTGGGCGCGCGTCGGCGCAGCGCGGGCGGAGCGGGCCGAAGGCAGGAGCGGCGCCCGCAGCGGAGCCGGGAGCGCGCCCGGCGGAGCGGAGCGCAGCCGGGCTTGATGAGGTAGAGAAACCTGTAACAGATCGCTTCTCGTGGGTCGGTGCTGCTGCTCCGATGCGGGTCAGGCCGAAGGCTGCTCGGTGGTGAGGAGTCGGCTGGTGAAGCCATTGCGGCACAGTCGCTCGTACGCGCTGAGCACACCGTCCGGTACCTGCTGGCTGATCATGAAGCCTTGCTCCGGGTAGACCAGCAGGCGCTGTAGCGCGCCCACGAGCATGTCGATTACCAAGCGCGCGTCCTGGATGGATTCGACGTACTCGCCGAGCGTCATCGGGGTGGAAGCGCTGACGACCTGCACCTCGGGCCAGAGCTTGCGTGCTGTGGCGTACGCCCGCCTCTCCTCGTACGGCTTGCTGATCAGGAGAACGGAGGACACCTCGACCCCGGCCTCCTCCAGCAGCTCCCTGGTGAAGCGGATGTTCTCGCCGGTGTTCCGGGCCTGCGGCTCAACGAGTACGGCGGAGTCGGGTACGCCCAGCTCCAGTGCTCGTTCCCGGTAGTGGACGGCTTCACCGCGGGGCATGCGGTCCCGCGTAGTCGGGCTCGTCGCCCCGGTGAACACCAGCAGGGGGGCCATGCCGCGCTTGTACAGGTCAACCGCCGTGTCAGCCACTCCCAGGTCGTGACTGCCGAGCCCGACCGCGACCGAGCAAGGCCGAGGCGAGTGGTGCAACTGGTGGTACTGCCACAGGCGCTCTGTGTCCTCCCAGTCCTGAGCTGAAATCACTCCTGCTCCTCCCCGCCCTCTGCCGCCGCCGAGTCCGGCACCTTGAAGTCGTACTCCCAGGCAAAGCGTGAGGCCGCGTGCACGCCGATGGCGAACTCGACCACTGTGCCCGAGGCCGTGTAGGTCGTTCGGTGTAGCTCGACGACAGGCTCACCGGGCGGCAGCTGGAGGAGCTTCACCTCATCTGGCGTGGCGGCACGGGCGAAAAGTGCTTCCTTCATGTGGTCGATCTCGTAACCCGCGTCGTACAGCACCCGGAAGCCGCCACCGCGTCCGGCCGGTCCCGGCGTCGGGTCCACTATGCGCGTGCCCTCAACGTGCTCGGGTCGGTAGTAGCTGGTCAGTGTGTGCGTGGGCTGTTCGCCTTCCTTGACGAGTCGCGCCCGCGCGTACACCTCCGCGCCTGCCGGCAGGCCGTGTGCGGCGGCTACCTCGGGTGGCGCCTCCACGAGGCTGACCGTCTGGGTCTGGTCATTCCGGCGGTAGGAACGGCCGGAGGCCACGCGGTCCGCGATGAAGGCCACCTCGTCGCCATCTCGCCACTTGGCCTTGTCGTACCGGGCGATGCCAAGTCGCTTGAGCGGCACTTGCTGACGCACGACGGTGCCGTGACCTCGCGTCGAGGTGACCAGACCTTCCGCTTCCAGCGCCTTGTAGGCGGCGTGGACCGTGGCCTTGGATCCCTCGCCGTTTTCGACGAGCTCACGGATGTGCGGCAGTCGATCGCCAGGTGCGTACTCACCCCTCTTGATCTCCTCGGCCAGCCTGTCCGCCAGCTCGCGCCATTTGGGTGCCATGTCGCACTCCTCTCGTCAAGGCAAGTCAAACACAGTCCTAGGACTAGTTGACAGTCCTAGGACAGCGTGGCACTGTCTCTTCAGCGGCCCACAGTCCTAGGACAGCGGGAGTCAAGGCTCCTCTTTGGGCTGCTCCGACATCTACACAAGGAGTGCAAATGCCGTCTTTCAAGATCGACACGTCGACTGCTGTGGTGTTCGTGGCGACCGCGCCGACGCCGAAGCTCGTCAACCAGAAGACCGGGGAGCGGGCCGTGGACCGGGAGACCGGTGCGGGCCTGTCCACCGTGGGCCTGCTGGTGTCGGACGAGGGAGAGGGCAACCTCTACCAGGTCACCATCCCGGAGACCGGCTACGACGAAGGGCTCCAGCCGGGCACGCCGGTGAAGGTGATCGGCCTGAAGGCGCGGGACTGGGAGAACGAGTTCAACGGCCAGAAGCGGCACGGCATCTCGTTCCGCGCGGTCGCCATCACTTCGGCGGTCTGACCGTGACGGACTGGTCGCTGTGGCTTGAGGCCACGGGAGCGCTCGCGGGGGCCGGTGGCCTCGGCTACGCCAAGGTGCGGGCCCCGCGGGTGTACTGGTCGCTGGTGGGGATGCCGGTCACCTGGGGCCGGTTTGCCCTGTCCTACCGCTCCACGATGGACGTGTGCGGGCTGACCGTGCAGCCGTCCGGACTGCGGGCGTTCATGACCCGCAACGTGGCCCGGCGGGAGGTGCAGCCGGTGCCGCCGAAGATCCGCCGGGTGCGGGGCACCTCGACCGGCCTGCGGGTCACCCTGCGGCTCCCGGCCGGACTCGAACCCCACGACGTGATCGCCACCTCGGAACGGCTGCGCCACGCCTGGGGCGTGCACTCGGTCACCGTCGCGGAGACCAAGCCCGGCTACGTGGAACTGCGGATGACCGGCTATGACGTGCTGCGCCGGGTGCGGATGCCGCGCAAGGCCCACCCGCACGACCTGATCGTCCCGGTGGCGCTGCGGGAGGACGGCACCGCCTGGGAGCGGGACTACCGCAAGGCCCCGATGGCGCTCACCCTCGGGGCGAACCACTCGGGCAAGTCCATGTATCAGCGGAACCTGATCAAGGGGCTCGCGCAACTGCCGGTGGCGCTGGTCGGCATCGACTGCAAACGCGGGGTGGAACAGGCCGCCTACGCCTCGCGGCTGTCGGCGCTGGCCACCACCCCGGACGACTCCGCCTCCCTCCTCGCGGTCCTGGTCGCGGAGATGGAGGACCGGTTCGACCTGCTGAAGCGGCACGGCGTCTCCGATGTGTGGGAGCTGCCGGTGGCTGAGCGGCCGGTGCCGGTCGTGGTCCTGGTGGACGAGGTCGCCGAACTGTTCCTGATCTCCTCCAAGAAGGACGAGGAACGCCGGGAACGGATCGTGACCGGGCTGATCCGGCTGGCACAGATGGCCCGCGCGGTCGGCATCTACTTGGAGATCTGCGGGCAGCGCTTCGGCTCCGACCTGGGCAAGGGCGCCACCATGCTCCGCGCCCAGCTCACCGGCCGGGTGGTGCACCGAGTCAACGACAAACAGACCGCCGAAATGGGCCTGGCCGACATCGCCCCCGACGCCGTCCAGGTCGCCTCCCTCATCCCGATGGAACGCCCCGGCACTGCGGTGGCGGCGGACTCCTCCGGCGGCTGGTCAAAAATCCGCACCCCGCAGACCTCGCGGGACGAGGTGGCGGCCGTCTGCCGGGCCCACGCCCACCTCGTGCCGGAGCTCCCGACCCTCGACCCCTTCCGCCCCTTCGTGCCCGCCGCCAAGGACGTGCTGGCCGCTGGGCCCTCGCTGGTCAAGCCCCAGCCCGTCACCGACTGAACCCCCGAAGGGAGGTGTCTCCCATGCTTCGCTCCATCCGCCCGGACGCCGTCTTGGTCCAGGCCGTCATCGCGGGCGCGCTGTCCTTCGCCCACCTGCACGACCTGGCCGAAGCGGCTGGGCAGACCGGTTGGAAGGCCTGGGCCTATCCGGTCTCCGTGGATCTGCTGCTGGTTGCCGCCTGGCGTCGGCTACGTACGGCCCGCCGGGACCGCTCCGCCTGGACCTGGTTCATCATTGCGCTGTTCGCCTCGCTCGGCGCGAACGTCGCCACCGCCGGGCTCCTCGACCTCAACGCGGTGCCCGACTGGCTGTGCATCCTCGTCGCCGGATGGCCTGCTCTGGCCTTCCTCGGCGGCACCCTCCTGGTCCACTCGCCCACCGAGTCGGCCACGCCGCCCGCACCGCCGGTCGACGTCCCCGAGGAGGAACCGGCCGCGCCGGAAGTCGAGATGCACCGCACCGACGACCCCATGCCCGCACCCGAGCCGCCCTCGGCCGTGCCGGAACTGGCCCCGGCCGCGCCGGAACCTCCGGCCGTGTCCGAGCCTGCGGCCAAGGCCCCGGCCGTGCCTGCCGCGCTGCTCGATCACGCCCGCAAGCTCGCCGACGCTCACCACGCCTCCACCGGTACGCCGATGCCTGCGGCTGACCTGTCCGCCCGGCTCGGCCTGCCCGCCCCGGTGACCAACGCAATCGCCACCGAACTCCAGCTCACCTGAGACCACGGGAGGAACGACCGTGCAGACCTTCAACCGCCCGTCCGACTACGTGGACGCGGCCCGCGAGATGGCCGCTACCGGCCACCCGACCCTGGCCCGCCTGCTCGCCGAGGAGGCCGCCGACCGCACCGCGAACCCGGACGACAAGGCCCGCATCCTCGCCGAGTTCCCCGGCCGCAGCCTCCGCCAGGAGGGCTGACCTCATGACCGTCTACCGCCGCTTCCGCAACCGCATCCGCGTCGGCCCCGTCCAGGTCGCCACCTACTACGACGGCCGGGGCCGCGAGATGCACACCGCCGCCTGTACCGCCCCCGGCTGCGGCTTCTCCACCGACTACCGCGACCGCGCTGCCGCCGAGCTGGCCGCCCGCACGCACCGCTGCAAGGCCTGAGGAGATTTCCGTGGACGTTCCGCTCTGGCTGGCTCTCCTCGTCGTCGGCTTCCTCGGCATCAAGCTCATCCGCCCGCCCTGGTGGCTGGTCGCCGTGCTCCTCCTGGGCGGCTACCTCGTCGCAGACAGCTTCCTCGGCCCCGCCGTCGGCGCGGTCGTCAAGTAACCACCGAAGGGACACCGCCCGTGCTCACCCCGAAGTACCCGCCCCCGGCCACCGCCCCGGTCTCCGCCATCCCGGCCCCGGCCGTCGCCGATGTGCCGGCACCCGCCACCCCCGCCCCGGTCCCGGCTCCGGTTGCTCCGGTGTCGAGCCGACCGACCGTGCAGCTCACCCCGGGCAGCGCGCTCGCCCTCGCCGCGGGCGGTGGCGCCGTGGTCCTGGTCGTCGGCGCGGTCCTGGTCTCCATGCTCTTGGCGGTCGCCATCACCGCCGCCTCGGTCGCCGTCTGCGCCGTCGTCCTCCGCTCCCTGATCAACCAGGAAAGGAAGCACTGACATGGGCTTCTTCAGCCGCAGGAGCAACGACGAGGTCCCGGCCGACCCGGCCATGGTCGAACTGGGCCGCGAGTACGGCATCGCCAAACGCCACGGCGACCGCAAGGCCATGCGCCGCATCACCCGAGAACTGGGCGCCACCGCCACCACGGACGCCGACACCGCGGCCTTCCAGCAGGGCCAGCGGGCCTACGAGGACATCCCGCCCGTCCCGCGCCCGAGCCGGGGGCGCAACCGCCGACGCTGACGGCCCCCGGAGCGGCCTCTACCGCCAAGTATCCGCCGCTCCGGGCGCCTGGACCCATTCCGATCCAACGGACCCGAAAGGGAAGCCCCATGATGCCCCAGCCCGCCCCGAACACGCGCGTCTGCCGCGAATGCGACGGCTTCGCCACCGCCACGATCACCACCGGCACCCGCCGCCCCGACGGCACCCGGGCCACCCTGCAGATCGTCTGCCCGGCCTGCAAGGGCACCGGCCGTACCCGCCGCACCACCCCCGCGCTCCAGCGCGCCGGACGGTGACCCACACATGAGCGATACCGCCACCATGGCGGGCCTGGACCCGGCCACCCTCGCCGACGTGCTGAGGCTGGCCGGGTCCACCGGCTTCGACCGCATCCAGGACCAGATCCGCCGCACCGGCGGCTGCACCGACCCCATCCACCTGCAAGGCTCGACCGTCACCCGCGACAAGGCCACCGGGCAGGTCCTGCACTCCTACGCCACCGACACCGAGCCCGGCGGACGGCTCCGCGTGGCTTGCGGCAACCGTCGGGCCTCCCGCTGCCCCTCCTGCGCCTGGACCTACGCGGGCGACACCTACCACCTCATCCGCGCCGGGCTGGTCGGCGACCCGGCCAAGGGCACCCCGGACACTATCCGCGACCACCCGCGCGTCTTCGCCACCCTGACCGCGCCGTCGTTCGGCCGCGTGCACAACCGGCCCGGCAACCGGCCATGCGCCTGCGGCACCCGCCACCAGGAGGACGCGCCCGAACTCGGCACCGCCCTGGACCCGGCCACGTACGACTACGCGGGCGCGGTGCTGTGGAACAACCACGCCTCCGACCTGTGGCGCTACTTCACGATCTACCTCCGCCGCGAGATCGCCCGCCGCGCCGGACTCACGCAGAAGGCAGCTCACGAACAGTCCCGGGTCGCCTTCGGCAAGGTCGCCGAGTACCAGAAACGCGGCGCCGTCCACTTCCACGCCGTGATCCGCTTCGACGGCCCCGAAGGCCCCGACTCCCCGCCCCCGGCCTGGGCCACCCTCGACCTGCTCACCGACGCCATCCACGCCGCAGCCGCCCGAGTCGCGGTCGACGTCCCACCCGCCGGGGACCAGCCCGCCCGCACGCTGCGCTGGGGCACCCAGCTCGACGTGCAGCCCATCGGCGCCTTCGGCAACGGCGAGGACATCACCGAACAGGCCGTGGCCGCCTACGTCGCCAAGTACGCCACCAAGGCCGCCGAGACCACCGGCACCGTCGACCGCCGCATCGGCAACAAGGAAGCCCTGGTCCTGCTCGGCGTCCCGGATCATCCCGCCCGGCTCATCGCCGCCTGCCTCGACCTCCACGCGCTCTACCCGGACCGCAAGCTCCGCGACTGGGCCCACATGCTCGGCTTCCGCGGCCACTTCTCCACCAAGTCCCGCCGCTACTCCACCACCCTCGGCGCCCTGCGCCAGGTCCGCGCCGATTACCGCGCCGCCCAGCAACGCGAAGCCCTCGGCCTGCCCGACCTCGACGACTCCCCGGAGGCCACCACGCTCACCCTCGCCCACTGGGCCTATGCCGGCCACGGCCACACCCCTGGCGAAAGCTGGCTCGCAGCCAACATCCGCCGCGACATCCAGCACAACCGCGAGATCGCCCGCGAGGAACTACCCGGCCTGCTGGCCCAGGAAGGAGCCACCGCATGACCACGGCTGTCATCGAGCGCAAGTGGTACACCACGGCGGAGGTTGCCGAGATGCTCGAGTTCGGCTTGTCCAAGACCAAGATGCTTGTGCTGACCGGAGAGATCCGCTCGGTCAAGGTCGGCCGCAACCGGCGCATCCTTTCGCAATGGGTGGACGAGTACGTGGAGCGCGTCGTCTCTGAGGCTGGGGAGGCGGCGTGAGCGGCAAGCGTGGCAACGGTGAGGGCTCGATCTACCCGTACAAGAACGGTTACGCGGCCTACGTTTGGGTGACCAAGCCGGACGGCAAGCGGGCTCGGAAGTACGCCTACGGCAAGACCCGGGAGGAGGTCCACGAGAAGTGGCTCAACCTCCATGCGGAGGCGAAGAAGGGTCCTGTGGCTACCCGGCATCCAACCGTGGGCGCGTTCCTCGCCTACTGGCTCGGCTCGGTGGTGAAGCCGAACCTGGCTCCCCTGTCGTACGTCTCGTACGAGGGTTCGGTCCGGCTCTACATCGTTCCGCACCTGGGCTTGAAGCGGCTCGACCGGCTGACGGTCCGGGACGTCCGCGAGTGGCTGACCAAGCTGGCTGCTGTCTGCCAGTGCTGTGCCCAGGGCAAGGATGCGAAGCGGGAGTCATCCCGCCGGAAGTGCTGCGCGATCGGTGAGTGCTGCGAGTCCTATCCGTCCCGCCGCGTGATCCAGGCCGCGCGCGATTCCCTGCGGGCTGCCCTGACGCACGCGGTCTCCGAGGAGCTGGTCAGTAAGAACGTCGCCTCACTGGTGAAGGTGCCCAAGCCTCGGCGTCGTCGGATCAAGCCGTGGTCGGTGGCGGAGGCGGGCCAGTTCCTCACCGATGCCGCCGCGCGGGATGACCACCTGTTCGCCGCCTGGGTCCTGGTGCTCACCCTCGGCCTGCGTCGCGGTGAGGTCCTGGGTCTGACGTGGAAGTCGGTCGACTTCGAGCGGGGCGAGCTGTACGTGGATCACCAGATCCAGCGCGCCGGGCGTCAGATCCTGCACCGGGAGACCAAGACCGAGGAGTCCGACGACTTCCTCCCCCTGCCGGCACTCTGCCTCAAGGCGCTGCGGATGCGCCGTGCTCAGCAGATCGGGGACCGGAAGGCCGCCGGGGAGCTCTGGCAGAACACTCACGACCTGGTGTTCACCACGAAGTACGGCACGCCGATCGAGCCGGGCAACATGACCCGCATGTTCGCCCTGCGCGCTCGTCGCGCCGGTCTCCGGGTGATCCCGCTCCGGAACACCCGGCACACGTGCAGCTCGCTCCTGGTGGCCTTGAAGGTGCATCCGAAGGTGGCACAGCGCATTCTGCGGCACTCGCAGATCGCCATGACGATGGAGGTCTACGCCGAGGCGAGCGAGGAAGAGGTGCGGTCCGCGATCGGCAAGCTGTCGGGCGCGATGGGCGGTACCGGCTGATGCGGTTGCTGTACTTCGCTGCTGTACGCCCCTGAAACGCGAGAGGCCCCGGATCACTCCGGGGCCTCTCACCTGTGTGCACTCGGCAGGATTCGAACCTGCAACCTTCTGATCCGTAGTCAGATGCTCTATCCGTTAAGCTACGAGTGCTCGTGTGTTCTGTTGTAGTTGCTCTTCCTTCCGGTCTTTTCGGCCCGGTCGGCGTTGCGGGAACAACATTACATGACTGTCGCCGTGAGGCGAAATCCGATTCCCACACCCGCTCTGACCTGCGAAAACACGCTGACCGGCAGATGTGAGCGGGGAAGCCCCGGCCGGAGCGGGTGGCAGTCGTCGGCGTGATGGCGGGATCGGGAACGGCCGGAACGGCCTCGGTTCGGACCACGAGCGATCGCAACCCGTGCAGCCCTGGTCATGGCCAGGAATGACCGAAGCCCCGGTCTGGACGACCGGGGCTTCGGACTCGATGCGGAGGCGGAGGGATTTGAACCCTCGATGGGCTTTAAGACCCAAACCGCATTAGCAGTGCGGCGCCATAGACCGGACTAGGCGACGCCTCCAGCACAACCGCCCGCGCAAGCGCGAATGGTGCGTGCAGATGATGACACAGTCGAGCGCGGTGTCACCAATCGCCTCCCACGGTACTAGGCGGAGAGCCCGCAGGGCAAAGCCGTATTGCCGGGGAAAGCGTCCCGGGGCGGAGCCACCCGGACCGGGCTTTTGGATCACACCTGGATCACGTGGATCACCGTGCGGCGGCACCCGTGCGGCAGGACCCATGCGGCGGAACCCGTGCGGCGGGACCCGTGCGGCGCGGAGGCGCAACCGCTGGGACGCCCCCACGTTAGTCAGGTCATGTTGAAGGCCCTTTCCCCGCCGCCGGTCCCTCCCTCGTCCGCCGCACAGGTCGTTCCGGCCACCGTCGCCTCGCAGCACCGGCCTCGCGGGCATCGTCCCCTCGCCGCGCTCCGGCAGCTCCTCATCGGTGCCGTCGCCGCGCTCACCGCGGTGACCGCGCTCGCCTCGGACCCCCGGGCGGCGTACGCCGCGGACCGCGGGGCGATGCCCCTGCCCACGCCCGTCACCGAGGACCGGCTGACGATCACCGTCGAGAAGGCCGGTGGCGCCGACGGTACGTACGAGCTGGAGTGCCACCCCGACGGCGGCAACCACCCGGACGTGCAAGGCGCGTGCGACCGGCTCGGCCGGAGCACCACCTGGGGCAGCAGCCCCTTCAGCCCCGTGGCCCCCGGCACGATGTGCACGATGCAGTACGGCGGGCCGGCCACCGCGCGCATCACCGGCACCTGGGCCGGCCGCGCCGTGGACGCCCGCTTCGACCGGAGGGACGGTTGCGAGATCGCCCGTTGGGACGCGCTCGTGCCGGTGCTGCCCCCTTTCCACGGGTGAGGAGCGAGGCGATGGCGGTGAGACGGCCGGCCGAGGGGGGCGGGGAGCGGGGGACGGTGTCCGCGTGAAGACCGCCGACGTGGGCGGAACCGTCGATTCACCGTCACAGGGCCGTCGCACACCGGTCACACGCATGGCGAGATCCACGTGCGACCTGCCTCTCATCCGGCACCGCGAGCACAACCACTGCCCGTAGACTCCCTCGCGTGACACGCTGCGGACCGGTTGGCAAGATGGCCCCGCGGTAGGCAAGGTGCGGTAACAGGAGGGAAGCGTCTCGTGAGCAGCAGGCCATCCCGAGGCGCTGCTCGCCTCGCAGCCATACTCGACGCGCTCCCCGACGCGTTGGTCCTGGTCAACGCCAACGGGACCGTCGTCAACGCGAACACCATCGCGCTGGAGGCCTTCGAGGCCCCGGGGACCGCCTTGGTGGGGCGCGGGCTGCTCGATCTGCTGCCCGAGTTCGACTCGCGGCTCATCCCCGGTTCCATGCGGCGACCGGACTCCATCGACCCCCGCGGACGGACCAAGCCGACCCGCATGACGGCCCGGCGCACCGACGGCAGTGAGTTCCCGGTCGAGGTCACCAGCGCGAACCTGGAGAACAGCCAGCAGGCCTACGACAGTTACGGCTACACCGGTGACGAGCTGCTCATGCTGGTCGTACGCGACCTGTCGGGCACCGTCGACACCGAGGCCGAGCTGGCGCGTTCGCAGCGGCAGACGGAGATGATCCTGCGCGCCGCCTCCGAGGGGGTGGTGGGCACGGACACCGACGGACGCATCGTCCTCGTCAACCCGGCGGCCGCCCAGATACTGGGCTACCGCGCCAGCGACCTCGGCGGACGGGAACTGCACACCCTCGTCCTGCACTCCCGGGACGACGGCGCGCCGTTCCCCTACGCGGAGTCGCCCCTGGCGGACACCCTGCGCTCCGGACGCAAGCACCGGGTGCGCGGGCAGGTGCTGTGGTCAAAGGCCGGCGACAAGGTGCCGGTCGACCTGACCACCGCGCCCGTGCGCGACGGCGACCAGCTCGTCGGCGCCGTGATGACCTTCACCGACCGGCGGCCGTTCGACACGCTCATCGAGGAGAAGCAGGCCGAGGCCACCCAGCACGCCGAGGAACTCGAGCGGGCCCGGCGGGAGCACGCCGAGGAGCTCGAGAAGCTGCACGAGCGGCACGCCGCGGACCTCGACGACCTGCGCGAGCGGCACGCGGAGGAGCTCGCGGCGGGCGACGAGCGGTACGCGGCGCTCGGCGAGCGGGAGAAGGACCGCTACGAGGCCCTCGCCGCACGGCACGAGCAGCTCTTCGCCGTGCTCGGGCACTCCCTGCGCGGCCCGCTCGACCAGCTCCGCGGCGAGCTCGGCAAGCTCGCCGCCGACGACGCCGGCCAGCTGTGGCCCGAGGCCAACCAGGTCCTGCACCATCTGGCCGCCGGCTACTCGCGCATCACCACACTCGTCGACAACGTCCTCGGCTACCAGCGCCTCGACGCCGGTGACGACACCCTCGTACGGACGGCGGTCATGCTCGACGCGGTCGTGACGGCCGGTGTCGACGGGGCCGTCGAGCTGATCGGGCCGGGGCGGGTGCAGTTCGCCGTGCACGCGCCGCCCATCGAGGCGGAGGTGGACCAGCCGCGCCTCTCGGCCGCGCTCGCCCACCTCATCGCGGACGTGGCCGGGGTCGATGCCACGGGCAACTCGCCCGTCTCGGCCGGCGGCTACATGGACAACACGGTCGTCGTGGCGGCCGCACAGCGCGGCGAGGTCGTCCGCATCGAGGTACGCGGCCCGTACACCGGTGGAGACCTGGTGCACCAGCCGATCGTGCGCGGGATCGTGCGGGCGCACGGCGGTGTGCTGCAGACACACGAGGTGCCGGGGATGAGCGGCAGCGCGTACGTGCTGGAGGTGCCGATCGGGGGCGGTGCCGGTGCGGTCACGGAGCAGCAGGTCGCGGCAGGTGCCGTCGCGGGCGCCGAGGCGGGCGGTGCGGCTCCCGGCGGCACGGAGGCCGACGCGGGCGCCGGTGCCGGGACCGGGGCGGCCGAGGTCGGGGTCGGTGCGGGCATCGGGGTCGGTGCGGGCATCGGCGCTGAGGTCGCGTTGTCCGGACAGGCCCCCGGGCAGGCCACCGAGCAGGCGCCCGCGCAGACATCCGCGCAGGCCCCCGGCGGACGGCGGCGGGCCCGGCGGTCGTCGGTGGACGCGTTCCTGGAGAGCGCCGAGGGCGCCCCGCCGGAGGCCGCGACGGCTGTCGCGCCCACCGGGCGGCGCAGGCGACGTGCGGAGGCCGCGGACGGCGAGTCCCTGCCGGCTCCGGCGCAGGGCGGGAGCGGCACGGTCCCCGGGGGGAGCGGAACTGATGCTGGTGCGCTCAGTGAGCTCGGTGAGACCGGTGCGGCCGGTGCGGGTCCCTTCCGCGCCGAGGACGGTGAGGGGGGCGACGGTGCCGCCGCCGGGGGTCCGGGTGGCCCGGGCCGACGCCGGGGGCGGCCCAGCCCGGTGGAGAGCGGCGCGCAGGGTGTCTCCGAGGGCGCGGTCGTCACCGCCGCCGAGCACGCGGCGGGGGCCCCGGCCATGGGGCTGGGAGAGACGGTGCCGCCGCAGGGTGTGCCCACGCCCGGTGGACGGCAAGCGCTGCACGGTACCGAACAGCACGCGCTGCCGCCGGCCCTGCCCGCGCCCCAGAACGGGCCGGACGCCCCCACAGCGGACGGCACGGCACAGTCCCAGCCGACCGGACGGCGTCGTCGCGCCCTGGCCAACGCCGAGGAGCGTGCCGCCGCACAGCAGACGGGCGGATCCGGACGCGCCGTCTTCGCGCTGCCGCCCGCGGCGGCCGATCGAACGGCCCAGTCCGCCGGGTACGAAGCCCCGGGCGCAGGTCCGGGTGCGAGTGCTGGTACGGGTACGGGTCCCGACGTAGACGCCGGTACACCGGCGGCTCCGACGGCCGGACCGACAGCGGGGCAGGCCGCGCAGCAGACCTCAGGGCAGGTCGTGGAGCAGGCCGTCGGAGTGGTCGCCGGGCATGCAGCCCCTGGTGCGGTCGCGGTTCCGGCGGCCGGCGGCTCCGGCATGCCTCCGGGAACGGTTCCGGTGAACGCGGCGGCCATGACCCCGGGTGCCGCCACGGCCCCCGGGCCCGGTCCGGTGCCTGTGACTCCGGGCCAGGCAACCGACGACGGGCGTCATGATCCGGCGCTGCAGGACCCGGCGGACAGCCACACGCCGCCGCAGCCCCATCCCGTGACCGCTCCCACAGGTCGCCGTCGGGCCCGCCCGGTGCCGGAGCAGGGCGATGCGCCGGTGGCACCCGCCCAGGCGGCGCCGGGCCAGGCAGTTCCGCATCAGGTCGGCACCGGACACCCGGTTCCGGCGCAGGCGGCTCCCGGGCAGCCCACGTCCGAGCAGCCCGTCTCCGAGCAGCCAGTCCCCGTGCGGGCCGTACCACCCGCACAGCCCGCACCCGGACAACCCGCACCCGCACCGGTCATGTCCCCGCAGGCGGTCGTCGCCACGGCAGCACAGGCAGGCGCCCCTCAGGGGACGCCGGGCCCTGGTCAGCAGCCCGTGCCGGCGCAGCAGCCGGGTCCCGCTCAGGGACTCCCTGGCGCACCCCACGCCGTGCCGCCCCAGGGCCAGGGCGTCCCGGGTACCGCACAACCCGTCCCGGCGCAGCAGACCGGGCCCGCCCAGGGCAACCCGGTCGCTCCCCAGCCCGTACCCGCTCAGGGTGTCGCCGGTGCTCCGGCTGCCCCACAGGTCCCCGACCGGGGAGTGCCCGCTCCCGCCTCGCTCGCCCAGCCGGTGCCCGCAGCCGTGCCCGTGGCCGCCGAGGGTGTGCCCCATGTGGCCGGCCAGGGGCAGGTGGCGGTCCCGGGGCAGCAGCCCCCGCCCGCACCGGTCGCTCCCGCGGGTGACGCCCAGACCTCGGACGAGGTCGTGGCGGCCCAGCCGCCCGCCCCCGGGGCCGTCGCCCCGGATCCGGCCGGCCGGCAACAGACCGTCACCCCGCCCGCACCGCAGCCGTGGCCGGGTGCGCACGACACGTCGGGCTCCGGCACCCCGCTCCCGCCCGAGCAACCACAACAACTCCAGCAACCCCAGCAGCTCCAGCAGGCCGCACAGGCGCGGGTAGCGCAGCCGCTGCCCGCCGAGGCCACCGCTCCCGTCGACCCCAACTCGACCCAGGGTCGTGCGATCAGCGTGCGGACGCTCGGCCAGGGAGTGCCGTTCGCGCGCCAGCCACAGCCGGGGGCCACGCCGCCCCCGCAGCAGTCCGGCGGCTCCGGCCGGCGCCGCAAGCTGGGTACGCCGCCCGAGCCCGCAGAGCGTCCGGAGACGGCAGCGCGCCCGGAGACGGCAGCGCGTCCGCACCCCCAGCCCGGTCAGGCCCAGCCTGTCCCGCAGACACCCAGCGCCACGCCCGTACCGGGGCAGGCGCACCCGGGCGGGGCCTCCGAGGGGGTCGGACGCTCGTACGCCATAGGGGCCCCCGACGAGAACGCCGACGAAGGCCCCGAGCCGCTCGACGGCCCCGGTGGCGCGGTGGAGGTCTCCGACCAGCCGCAGCCCCAGCCGCTGGACGACGAGCTGCCCCCCGAGCCCCTGGACAATCCACGGCGCCTGCTCGTCTGGCCCGCGCCCGACGTCACCACCCAGCAGGCGCTGAGCGACCGGGGCTACCGTCCCGTCATCGTCAACTCGCGCGAGGAGGTCGACGCGCAGATCGCCGCCTTCCCGGCCGCGCTGTTCGTCGACCCGCTGACCGGCCCGATCACGCGCACGGCCCTGCAGTCCCTGCGCCAGGCGGCCGTCGCCGCGGAGGTTCCGGTGCTCGTCACGGCCGGCCTCGGCCAGGCCTCTCGGGACGCGGCCTACGGGGCCGATCCCGCCGTGCTGCTGAAGGCGCTGGCACCGCGTGACTCCGAGCAGCATCCGCCGCGCGTCCTGCTCATCGAGGAGCACGCGGAGATCGCGCTGGCCCTGACCGCGACGCTGGAGCGGCGGGGCATGCAGGTGGCGCGGGCGGCCTCCGACGCGGACGCGGTCACGCTCGCCGCGCAGATGCGGCCCAACCTGGTGGTGATGGACCTGCTCCAGGTGCGCCGCCGCCGGGCCGGGATCGTCGACTGGCTGCGTGCCAACGGCCAGCTGAACCGCACCCCTCTGGTCGTCTACACAGCCGCCGTCGACCAGACCGAACTCCCGCGACTGGCCTCCGGGGAGACGGTCCTGTTCCTCGCGGAGCGCTCGACGAGCGCGGAGGTCCAGGCCCGGATCGTGGACCTGCTGGCACGCATCGGCACGAACTGATCGCGGTAGCGGCACAACGGCGGTAGACATGCGATGCGGGGCACTGTTTCACGTGAAACAGTGCCCCGCATGCTGTCCGTCGTGCGGCTGCCCTGAAGCGTCAGAGCCGCGTGACGTCCAGCCCGCCCTCGGCGTACTGCCTGCGCAGCACCTTCTTGTCGAACTTGCCCACACTCGTCTTGGGCACCGACTCGATCACCGTCCATCGCTCGGGAAGCTGCCACTTGGCCACCCCGCCCTCCTCGGCCAAGTAGGTCCGGAGGGTGGCGAAGTCGGCGGTGGAGCCCTCCTTCAGCACGACCGTGGCGAGCGGCCGCTCGCCCCACTTGTCGTCCGGTACGGCGACGACGGCGGCCTCGGCGACGTCCGGGTGGGCCATCAGGGCGTTCTCCAGCTCGACGGACGAGATCCATTCGCCGCCCGACTTGATGACGTCCTTGGCCCGGTCGGTGAGGGTCAGATAGCCGTCGGCACTGATGGTGCCCACGTCACCGGTCTTGAGCCAGCCGTCCTCGCTGAACTTGTCGGCCGGGCGCAGCGCCTCGGCGCCTTCTCCGCCGTAGTACGCGCCCGCGATCCATGAGCCACGTACTTCCAGCTCGCCCGCCGACTCGCCGTCCCAGGGCAGCCGTTCGCCGCCGGGGCCGGTGAGTCGCGCCTCCACACCGGCGGGGAAGCGGCCCTGTGTGAGCCGGTACGCGAACTCCTCCTCGCTGCCCACGGCGTGGGCGGGCGGCCGGGCGACCGTGCCGAGCGGGGAGGTCTCGGTCATGCCCCAGGCGTGGCACACCCGCATGCCGAGCTTGTCGAACGCCTCCATCAGCGAGGGCGGACAGGCCGAGCCGCCGATGGTGACCTGGGTGAGCGAGCTGACGTCCCGGGAGTGGGCGCCCAGCTCGGCGAGCAGCCCCTGCCAGATGGTCGGGACGGCTGCCGCGTGCGTGGGCCGCTCCTGCTCGATCATCTGGGCGAGCGGCGCGGGCTGCAGGAACCGGTCCGGCATCAGCATGTTCACGCCGGTCATGAAGGTGGCGTGCGGCAGGCCCCAGGCGTTGACGTGGAACTGGGGCACCACGACGAGGGTGGTGTCCTGGTCGGTGAGGCCCATGGACTCGGTCATGTTGACCTGCATGGAGTGCAGGTAGATCGAGCGGTGGGAGTAGACGACGCCCTTGGGGTCGCCGGTGGTGCCGGACGTGTAGCACATGGCCGCGGCCGACCGCTCGTCCAGCTCCGGCCACTCGTACGTGGTCGGCTTGCCGTCGAGGAGCTCCTCGTACTCGTGCACCCGCGCTCTCGCCCCGTCGAGCAGCGCCCGGTCGCCCGGTCCCGAGACGACGACGTGCTCGACCGTTCCCAGGTGGGGGAGCAGGGGCGCGAGGAGGGGGAGCAGCGAGCCGTCGACGAGGACGACCCGGTCGGCGGCGTGGTGGGTGATCCACACGAGCTGCTCGGCGGGCAGGCGCAGGTTCAGTGTGTGCAGCACGGCGCCCATGGAGGGGATGGCGAAGTACGCCTCGACGTGCTCGGCGTTGTTCCACATGAGGGTGGCGACCCGGTCGTCCCCCTCGACCCCCAGGTCCTCCCGCAGGGCGTGCGCCAGTTGTGCGGCCCGGGCGCCGATCTCGGCGTAGGAGCGGCGGGCCGGCTCGCCGTCACCGGTCCATGTGGTCACCTGTGACGTGCCGTGGATGGACGACCCGTGGGTCAGGATCTTGGAGATCAGCAGCGGTACGTCCTGCATGGTGCTCAGCACGGCGTCCTCCCGGGGCGACTCTGCCTACGCGGTGGTAAGGGGTGCGCTGATTCTGCGCACATACCGCTTGGTATGTCACTAGTTACCGAGATGATCGATCAGCGGGAGTCCACGCCGAGGTCCATGTCGGAGAAGCCTCGCCCCGCGTGCGCGTCAGCACGGGGCTCCTAGCGCACGGGCCCGAGCTCGGGGTCCTCCCTCAGCTTGCCCAGCGCACGGGACACCGCCGATTTCACCGTGCCGACCGACACTCCGAGCACCTCGGCCGTCTGCACCTCGCTCAGGTCCTCGTAGTACCTGAGGACGACCATCGCCCGCTGCCGGACCGGCAGCCGCATGATCGCCCGCCACATCGCGTCGTGCAGCGCCTGTTGCTCGGCGGGGTCCCCGGCCGGCACGGTCTCCGGCTCGGGCAGTTCGTCGCAGGCGAACTCGTCCACCCGGCGCTTGCGCCACTGGGAGGTCCGCGTGTTCAGCAGGGCGCGGCGCACATAACCGTCGAGGGCCCGGTGGTCCTCGATCCGCTCCCAGGCGACGTACGTCTTGGTGAGGGCCGTCTGCAGCAGGTCCTCCGCGTCGCTCGGGTTCGCGGTCAGCGACCGGGCGGTACGCAGCAGCACCGGCTGGCGGGCCTTCACGTACGACGAGAACGACGGGTACGCAAGGGTCTGCCGCCCTGCCGTCGCGGCGTTCGAAGCGCTGGTGCAGACGGGTGTGGTCATGGCTCCACGCTATGAGCGACGCCTGTCCGGCGGATCGGCCGCAGGTCGCGAAGGCGAGTCCCCCTCAGGTTGTAGGCGGGGTTTCGATGCCACCTCCTGAAGGTGGACGAGCGCCCCCCAGACGCTGAGGGTGAGACCCTCAGGGGCACCCTCGGTCCACCGACGGTTGCGCGACGGCGCCGGACCCGCCGCCGCACACCCGTGCCCACCCCATGGAACCCACGACTCACCCCTTACGGGCTCTCACCGGGCCTCATGGGGCTCCCCGGCCACCGGGCCACCGCCGCCGGAACTCAAGGTCGATGGTGGTGATGGTGCTGCGGTTCCCCACTCGGGGCGAGGTTGACGACGACATTGCCCTTCGACTGGTCGATGAACGTGAGCTTCGACTCCTTGAACTGGGTGGTGAAGTTCTGGTTCGAGGCACCGCATCCCACCGCCTGCTGCAGCACCGTGGAGAAGTTGCCGTCGTTGTGCATGCCGACCGCGCCGACGGCGTCGGCCACGCCCACGTTCGCCCCGTTCTTCCCGTCGTGCGCGGGGGCACCGTCTCCCGCCACGGCGACTCCCGAGAAGAGGGCGGCGGCGAGGGGCAGAGCCGCTACCGCGGCGAGGGCACGGGCCGTACGGATGCTTGCCATGGTGATCCTCCAGCTTGCGTACGCGCCGACCCGAGGGACGGCGCCTGCGTGAAGTGCACGTACTGTCACGGCGGTTGGCCCACCACCGCGGAGACCAGCTCGACGTCGCGCCTTCAGAATCACCTACCGATTTACACCGAACCACCCTTCGATGGCGCATTCGCACTGAAGTGTGACATCCATGTCGATAAACCCCTCCCGCCCCGCCAACCCCAGCTCTCAGCACTCGTCAACACCTGCCGCCGGACTCACACCCGGGCGCCACACCAGGCGAATCGTTCCGGCCCGGCGCACGCCCCGAGCGCCGCGCCACCCGGACGGCCGAACCACCCCCGACACACCCCTTCCCATACTCGAACACGCGTACGAAAATGAGGCCATGGCCACCTCCGATCGGCAGGCCACGACCCTGGCGCTGGCCCACGCCCTGTCCGCGGCAGAACGCGGACTGGCGGTGCTTCCGCTGTCCCCGACGAAGCTCCCGGCCCTGCGCTCCCCGCACCGCGACGATCCGGCACCCGCCCCGTGCCACGGCGAGTGCGGGCGCTTCGGACACGGCGTGTACGACGCTTCCACCGACCCGCAGCGCATCAGGGCACTGTTCGCCGCCGCTCGCCGCGCGACCGGTTACGGCATCGCCTGCGGTCTGCCTCCGCACCACCTGATCGGCGTCGACCTCGACACCAAGTCCGGTACGGACGCGTCGGCGGCCCTGCGCGAACTGGCGCTGCGCCACCTCTTCACGATCCCCGACACCGTCGTCGTCCTGACGCCCAGCGGCGGCCGTCACCTCTGGCTGACCGGACCACCGGACGTGGCCGTCCCCAACTCGGCGGGCCGCCTGGCCCCGGGCATCGACATCAGGGGCGCCGGCGGCTACCTGGTCGGCCCCGGCTCACGCACCGACCACGGCATCTACAGCACCGCGCCGGGCACGTCCCACCTCGCGCCCGCTGCCTGCCCGCCCGCGCTCCTGCGCCTGCTGCTGCCTCCCCCGCGTACGCGCCCCGCCCACGCACCGCCCGGGGGCCACCACGGCCAGGGCCTCGTCCAGTTCGTCCTCGCCGCGCACGAGGGCCAGCGCAACACCCGCCTGTTCTGGGCCGCCTGCCGCGCCCACGAGAACGGCATCGGCCCCGAACTCACCCCCGCCCTCGTCGACGCCGCCGTCCGCACCGGCCTGACGGAACGCGAGGCCCGCGCGACGATCGCCTCGGCCGCGCGGATGACGCGACAGCAGCCCTGAGCAGCCGCACCAGCCCGAGGCTAGGTGGGGTCCTTGTCGAGCACCAACATGATGTGCTCATGCTCTCCATGCCGGACCGTCTCGGTACGCCGGAAGCCGTGCTTCTCTAGCAGGCGGACCGAACCGGTGTTCCCGACAAAGGGATCGGCATGCAGGGGACGGGCCTGCTCCCGCTCCAGGAACAGCGCCAGCGCCCGAGTACCGATTCCCCGCCCCCAGTGCTGCCTGCCGAGCCAGTACCCGATGAAGCGCCGCCCCTCGTCCCACCAGGCCACCGCATTACCCGCCAGCTCCCCATCGACAGTAATGGCCTGCACGAAGACAGTAGGGTCTCCAAGAACCTTCGTCGCCCAGTGAGTCATGAAGGCTTCCCGTTCCCGCGGCGGGAACTTCGACCGCTGCACGGCCTCAGGATCATGCTCCTGTGCGAAGAACTCCTCCAGATCAGCCGGTACAACGTCCCTTAAACGCACCTGATCACTCATGCCACCGGAGTCTGCCACCAGCCACTGACACTCTCCGAAGGCCGATGGCTTCCGACCTGTCGTAGGAACAGCCGTGCCCCAACCGTGCCCGATCGGGCGGGGAACACCGGGGAACGACGGGCGCTCACGGACAGCACGCAGCACGACGGCCCCTGACCGTCGTACCTGGTCAGGGGCCGTCAACCTGCGCGGTGGGTGTGGGATTTGAACCCACGGTGACTCGCGCCACGACGGTTTTCAAGACCGTTCCCTTAGGCCGCTCGGGCAACCCACCCCGCGCGCCCCGCGATCGTGGGGCGCGCGGGACAAGACTAACCGTTAGCTGTCGCCCTCGCGCTGGCCCAGGGTCACCTCGGCCGTTCGGGTGTTGCCGTCACGGGTGTAGGTGAGGGTCACCTTGTCGCCGGGCTCGTGGGTCCAGATCGCGCCGATGAGGGTGGGGCCGCTGTCGATCGGGGTGTCGTCGAGCTTGGTGATGACGTCGCCCGGCCGCAGGCCCGCCTTGTCGGCGGGGCCGCCCGGGGTGATCGAGTCCGCGCCGCCTTCGACGAGCTTGGCGCCGCCTGTGCCTTCCTCCAGGGAGACCGAGGCACCGATCACGGGGTAGACCGGCTGGCCCGTCCTGATCAGCTGCTGGGCGACGTTCTTCGCCTGGTTGATCGGGATCGCGAAGCCCAGGCCGATCGAGCCGGCCTGACCGGCGCCGCCGAGGCCGTTGCTCGCGGACTGGATCGCGGAGTTGATGCCGATCACGTTGCCCTGCGCGTCCAGGAGCGGCCCGCCGGAGTTGCCCGGGTTGATCGAGGCGTCCGTCTGCAGGGCGCTCATGTACGAGGCCTTGCTGCTGGAACTGCCGTCGCTGGAGGCCACGGGGCGGTTCTTGGCGCTGATGATGCCCGTGGTCACCGTGTTCGACAGACCGAAGGGGGCTCCGATCGCGATGGTCGAGTCGCCGACGGCCACCTCGTCGGAGTTGCCGAGGGTCAGCGGCTGCAGGTCCGACGTGGCCTTCTCCAGCTTGATGACCGCCACGTCGTAACCCTGGGCGTTGCCGACGACCTCGGCGTCGTACTTCTCACCGTCGGGGAAGGTGGCCGTGACCTTGCCGCCGTCGACGGCGCCCGCCACCACGTGGTTGTTGGTGACGATGTGGCCCTGCTTGTCGAAGACGAAGCCGGTGCCGGTGCCGCCCTCGCCGCTGCTGCTCGCGGCCTCGATGGTGACCGTGCTGGGCAACGCCTTGGCGGCCACGGCCGCGACCGTGCCGGAGTCGCGCTCGAGGTCGCCGCCGCTCTCGGAGGCGGAGACGGTGGTGGAGCCGCCGGCACCGTCGTTGCGTTCGGCCAGGGTGTAGCCGATGCCGCCGCCGACACCGCCCGCGACGAGGGCGGCCACGAGCACCGCGGCGAGGAGACCTCCGCGCTTGCGGCCCGGCTTGGGGGCGGGCTGCTGGTCGGCGGCGCCCCAGCCCGTGCCCGTGCCCGCGCCG
>NZ_JAVRHI010000264.1:0-6811 GCF_034105845.1 Streptomyces sp. CRN 30
AGCTTGCCGATGCGCGACATAGCTGTTTCCTCCGTTCCCTTCTGCTACCAGACGTAGGCGAGGACTTCCCCACCCACGCCCTTCTTGCCGGCCTGCTTGTCGGTGAGGAGCCCGTGCGACGTGGAGATGATCGCCACGCCCAGGCCGCCCAGCACCTTCGGCAGGTTGGTGGACTTCGCGTACACCCGGAGACCGGGCTTGGAGATCCGCTTGATGCCCGCGATGGAGCGCTCACGGTTCGGGCCGAACTTGAGCTCGAGGGTGAGGTTCTTGCCGACCTCGGCGTCCTCGACCTTCCAGCCCGTGATGAAGCCCTCCTGCTGGAGGATCTCCGCGATGTGGGACTTGATCTTGGAAGCGGGCATCACCACGGAGTCGTGGTACGCCGAGTTCGCGTTCCGCAGACGCGTAAGCATGTCTGCGATCGGATCAGTCATGGTCATGAATTGGCCTTCGGCCTCTCTCGCCGGGGTTTCCTGGTGCGCCATCCCTCTCCCCGATCCGAGACGGGACGGGTGCGGCGCGGTGGACCTACGGCGTAGTAAGTCGTACGGGCGCGGCAGGCGCCCAACCCCACAAGCCTAAGGCATGCGGGCTGGGCACTCTGCCGACCCAGATGCTTACCGAGAGCCTGGGAAATCCTGAATTACAGGAATTACCAGGAGCTCTTGGTCACGCCCGGCAGCTCGCCGCGGTGAGCCATCTCACGAAGGCACACACGGCACAGGCCGAACTTGCGGTACACGGAGTGCGGACGGCCACACCGCTGGCAGCGGGTGTACGCGCGCACGGCGAACTTCGGCTTACGAGCAGCCTTCGCGATCAGAGCCTTCTTCGCCATCTCGCTCACGCCTCCTTGAAGGGGAAGCCGAGGTGACGGAGGAGGGCACGGCCCTCGGCGTCGTTGGTCGCCGTGGTGACCACGGTGATGTCCATACCCCGGGTACGGTCGATCTTGTCCTGGTCGATCTCGTGGAACATGACCTGCTCGGTGAGACCGAAGGTGTAGTTGCCACGGCCGTCGAACTGCTTGGGGGACAGACCACGGAAGTCGCGGATGCGCGGCAGCGCGAGCGACAGGGTGCGGTCCAGGAACTCCCACATGCGGTCGCCACGGAGCGTGACGTGGGCACCGATCGGCTGGCCCTCACGCAGCTTGAACTGCGCGATGGACTTGCGGGCCTTGGTGACGGCCGGCTTCTGGCCGGTGATCGTGGTGAGGTCGCGGATAGCGCCGTCGATCAGCTTGGAGTCGCGGGCGGCGTCGCCCACACCCATGTTGACCACGATCTTCACGAGGCCGGGGATCTGCATGACGTTCTCGTACTTGAACTCGTCACGCAGCTTGCCCGCGATCTCCTCGCGGTACTTCGTCTTCAGACGCGGAGTGGTGGTGGTCGCCATCAGATGTCCTCACCCGTCCGCTTGGCAACGCGGATCTTGTTGCCGTTGTCGTCGAAGCGGTAACCGACACGGGTGACGACCTTGTTGCCGTCCTTCTCCACGACGAGCTGGACGTTGCTCACGTGGATCGGGGCCTCGGTCGTCACGATGCCGCCGGCCTGCGAACCGCGAGCGGTCGGACCGGCCTTGGTGTGCTTCTTGACCCGGTTGACACCCTCGACCAGGACACGGTCCTCGCGGGGGAAGGCCGCGATGACCTTGCCCTGCTTGCCCTTGTCCTTACCGGTGATGACCTGGACCAGGTCGCCCTTCTTGATCTTCATGCTTACAGCACCTCCGGCGCGAGCGAGATGATCTTCATGAACTTCTTCTCGCGCAGCTCACGGCCGACCGGGCCGAAGATACGGGTGCCGCGAGGGTCGCCGTCGTTCTTCAGAATGACGGCGGCGTTCTCGTCGAAGCGGATGTACGAGCCGTCCGGACGGCGGCGCTCCTTGACGGTGCGAACGATGACCGCCTTGACGACGTCACCCTTCTTCACGTTGCCACCGGGGATCGCGTCCTTGACGGTGGCGACGATGACGTCACCGATGCCCGCGTAGCGGCGACCGGAGCCACCGAGCACACGGATGGTGAGAATTTCCTTCGCACCCGTGTTGTCGGCGACGCGCAGTCGCGACTCCTGCTGGATCACGTCTATCTCCTGATCGTCTGCCGGTTCCCGCAGTGCCCTTGCGGGGCGAACCTGCGAGCCTGGCGGAACTCTCCTGCGGGGGATGCCCCGCAGGAATTACTTTCACCTCTGGAGGCGGTAACCCGCGCCGGGGGCCGCGGCCCGTGGGTGCGGCCGGCCCGGCGGGGTCAGCGGGGGCTTGCGCCCCCGCTTCTTACTTCGCCTTCTCGAGGATCTCGACGACGCGCCAGCGCTTGGTCGCGGACAGCGGCCGGGTCTCCATGAGGAGGACGCGGTCGCCGACACCCGCGGCGTTCTGCTCGTCGTGCGCCTTCAGCTTGTTCGTACGGCGGATGACCTTGCCGTACAGCGCGTGCTTCACGCGGTCCTCGACGGCGACGACGACGGTCTTGTCCATCTTGTCGCTGACGACGAGACCCTCGCGGGTCTTGCGGAAGCCGCGGGCGGCCTCGGTCTTCTCAGTCACGTTGTTCTCGCTCATGCGTTCTCCACCGTCTCGATGCCCAGCTCGCGCTCGCGCATCAGGGTGTAGATCCGCGCGATGTCCTTGCGGACCGCCTTGAGACGGCCGTGGTTCTCAAGCTGTCCGGTCGCCGCCTGGAAGCGGAGGTTGAACAGCTCTTCCTTGGCCTCGCGGAGCTTCTCGAGAAGCTCCTCGTTGCCCAGCTCGCGCAGCTCCGACGCCTTGGTACCGGTCGACATCACGCTTCACCTGCCTCGCGCTTGACGATCTTGCACTTCATCGGCAGCTTGTGGGCCGCACGGGTCAGGGCCTCGCGCGCGATCTTCTCGTTCGGGTAGGACAGCTCGAACATCACCCGACCGGGCTTGACGTTCGCGATCCACCACTCCGGCGAACCCTTACCGGAACCCATGCGGGTCTCGGCGGGCTTCTTGGTCAGCGGCCGGTCCGGGTAGATGTTGATCCAGACCTTGCCGCCACGCTTGATGTGGCGGGTCATGGCGATACGAGCCGCTTCGATCTGGCGGTTCGTGACGTACGCCGGGGTCAGCGCCTGGATGCCGTACTCGCCGAACGCAACCTGCGTTCCACCCTTGGCCATACCACTGCGCTTGGGGTGGTGCTGCTTGCGGTGCTTGACCCTACGGGGGATCAGCATTTCGGTCAGGCCTCCGTTCCGGTGCTCTCAGCAGCCGGAGCGGCAGCGGCGGGCGCCTCGGCCTTGGGGGCCTCGGCGGCCGGAGCCGACTGCTGCTGCGGCTTGCGACCGCGCCCGCCACGCTCGCCACCGCGGCCACCACGGGCCGGGCGGTCGTTGCCACCACGGGCCGGGCGGTTGCCGGCGCGGGCAGCGGCGTTCTCGGCGCGGACCTCGGCGATGTTCTTGACGTCGCCCTTGTAGATCCAGACCTTCACGCCGATGCGGCCGAAGGTCGTCTTGGCCTCGAAGAAGCCGTAGTCCACGTTCGCGCGGAGCGTGTGCAGGGGCACACGGCCCTCGCGGTAGAACTCCGAGCGGGACATCTCGGCGCCACCGAGGCGGCCACCGCACTGGATCTTGATGCCCTTGGCGCCGGCCTTCATGGCGGACTGCATGCTCTTGCGCATGGCCCGACGGAAGGAGACGCGGGAGGAGAGCTGCTCGGCGACGGCCTGGGCCACGAGCTGAGCATCCGTCTCGGGGTTCTTGACCTCGAGGATGTTCAGCTGGACCTGCTTGCCCGTGAGCTTCTCGAGGTCACCGCGGATGCGGTCGGCCTCGGCGCCACGGCGGCCGATGACGATGCCGGGACGCGCGGTGTGGATGTCCACCCGCACACGGTCACGGGTGCGCTCGATCTCCACCTTCGAGATACCGGCGCGCTCCATGCCGGACGTCATCATCCGACGGATGGCGACGTCTTCCTTGACGTAGTCCTTGTACAGCTTGTCGGCGTACCAACGCGACTTGAAGTCGGTCGTGACACCGAGCCGGAACCCATGCGGGTTAACCTTCTGGCCCATTACCGGGTTCCTTCCTTGCTGCTGACGACCACGGTGATGTGGCTGGTCCGCTTGCGGATCCGGTAGGCGCGGCCCTGGGCACGCGGCCGGAACCGCTTCAGGGTCGGGCCCTCGTCGACGTACGCCTCGGAGATGAAGAGGCTGTCGGCGTCGGTGTGGTCGTAGTTGTGCGCGGCGTTGGCAATGGCGCTGTCCAGCACCTTGCCCACCGGCACGCTCGCGGCCTGCGGGGCGAAACGCAGGACCGCCTGAGCCTCCGTGGCATCCATGCCACGGATGAGGTCCACCACGCGGCGGGCCTTCATGGGCGTGACGCGGATGTACCGCGCCTGGGCCCTGGCTTCCATGGTTGTCCCTTCAGTGTCTGTCATGGTCATTCACACCCCGCTGGTTAGCGGCGCTTCGACTTCCGGTCGTCCTTGACGTGACCCCGGAAGGTGCGCGTCGGCGAGAACTCGCCGAGCTTGTGGCCGACCATCGACTCGGTGACAAACACCGGGATGTGGGTCTTGCCGTTGTGCACCGCGATCGTGTGGCCGAGCATGGCCGGGACGATCATCGAGCGGCGGGACCAGGTCTTGATGACGTTCTTGGAACCGGCTTCGTTCTGGGCGTCCACCTTCTTGATCAGGTGGTCGTCGACGAAGGGCCCCTTCTTGAGACTGCGCGGCATCTAAACCCGCTCCTAGCGCTTCTTGTTCGTCTTGCGGCGGCGGACGATGTACTTGTTCGAAGCCTTCTTCGGCGAACGCGTACGACCCTCCTTCTGACCCCACGGCGAGACCGGGTGACGACCACCGGAGGTCTTGCCCTCACCACCACCGTGCGGGTGGTCAACCGGGTTCATCGCCACACCGCGGACGGTCGGGCGGACGCCCAGCCAGCGCTTGCGGCCGGCCTTGCCCCAGTTGATGTTCGACTGCTCGGCGTTGCCGACCTCGCCGACGGTGGCGCGGCAGCGCACGTCGACCAGGCGAATCTCACCGGAGGGCATGCGCAGGTGGGCGTAGGCGCCCTCCTTCGCGAGCAGCTGCACGGAGGCACCGGCGGAGCGGGCGAACTTGGCGCCGCCGCCCGGACGGAGCTCGATCGCGTGGATCGTGGTACCGACCGGGATGTTGCGGAGCGCCAGGTTGTTGCCCGGCTTGATGTCGGCCCCGGGGCCGTTCTCCACGCGGTCACCCTGCTGCAGGTTGCGCGGGGCGAGGATGTAGCGCTTCTCGCCGTCGGCGTAGTGCAGCAGCGCGATGCGCGCGGTGCGGTTGGGGTCGTACTCGATGTGAGCGACCTTCGCCGGCACGCCGTCCTTGTCGTGACGACGGAAGTCGATCACGCGGTAGGCGCGCTTGTGGCCACCGCCCTGGTGGCGGACGGTCACACGACCCGAGTTGTTACGGCCACCCTTGCTGTGCAGGGGGCGGACCAGCGACTTCTCCGGCGTGGACCGCGTGACCTCGACGAAGTCGGCGACGCTGGAGCCGCGACGGCCCGGCGTAGTCGGCTTGTACTTGCGGATTCCCATTTCTCAGTCCTCGTCCGATATCGGACGATCCAGACCGCCCTCAGGCGGTCGGACCGCCGAAGATGTCGATACGGTCGCCCTCGGCAAGGGTCACGATCGCGCGCTTGCTGTCGGCACGCTTGCCGAAGCCCGTGCGGGTCCGCTTGCGCTTGCCCTGGCGGTTGATCGTGTTGACCCCGGTGACCTTGACCGAGAAGACCGCCTGGACGGCCTGCTTGATCTGGGTCTTGTTGGCCTTCGGGTCCACGATGAACGTGTACTTGCCCTCGTCGAGGAGCGCGTAGCTCTTCTCGGACACGACCGGCTTGATCAGGACGTCACGGGGGTCCGTGTACGCCTTGCTCGCCGGGGTGACGACGGTGTTCTTGCCCTCGGTGGCGTGGCGGCGCGCCTTGGCGACGCGCGCGGCCTTGGCGGCCTTGGCCGCCTTCGAGGCGATGCTCGGGTGACGCGTGGCCATCAGGCTTCGCTCCCTTCGGTGTCAGCGGCCTTGGGGCCAGACACGAAGGACTCGTAAGCGGCCTGGGTGAAGACCACGTCGTCCGAGACGAGAACGTCGTACGTGTTCAGCTGGCCCGGCTCCAGAATGTGGATCTGGGGCAGGTTGCGGGCGGACAGCCACGCGGCCTCGTCGGAGCGCTCGGCGACCAGGAGCAGGTTCTTGCGCTCCGAGATCTTGCCGAACAGCGTCTTGGCGGCCTTGGTGGAGACCTCGCCCTCGACCACGCCGGAGACGACGTGGATGCGGCTGTGGCGGGCCCGGTCGGTGAGGGCACCGCGCAGGGCGGCGGCCTTCATCTTCTTCGGGGTCCGCTGCGAGTAGTCACGCGGCACGGGACCGTGCACGACGCCACCACCGGCGAACTGCGGCGCGCGGGTCGAACCCTGACGGGCGCGACCGGTGCCCTTCTGGCGGTACGGCTTCTTGCCACCGCCACGGACCTCGCCGCGGGTCTTCGTCTTGTGCGTGCCCTGGCGGGCAGCGGCCAGCTGCGCGACGACGACCTGGTGGATCAGCGGAACGCTGACCTTGGCGTCGAAGATCTCCGCGGGGAGCTCGACGGTACCGGCCTTGTCGCCTGCCGGCGAAAGGATGTCAACAGTGCTCATCGGTTACCTCAGGCCCCCTTGGCCGCGGTGCGGACCAGGACGAGGCCGCCGTTCGGACCGGGAACCGCGCCCTTGATGAGCAGCAGACCCTTCTCCGCGTCAACGGCGTGGACGG
>NZ_JAVRHI010000265.1:0-4109 GCF_034105845.1 Streptomyces sp. CRN 30
CGGCCGCCGGGGCGGGCGGGGCGGCGCACTCGGGCAGCCGGATCGTGAAGCGGGCACCGTGGCCGGGACGGCCCGCCGCGGTGACCGTGCCGCCGTGCCCCGTGACGACCTCCCGCAGCAGCGCGAGCCCCAGCCCGTACCGCCCGCCGTCGCCGCCCCGGTGGAACCGCTCGAAGAGCCGCTCCGCCTGCTCCTGGTCGAAACCGGGCCCGGTGTTGGAGACGATCAGCTCGACGTCCGGGCCCGAGCGGGTGAGCGTCAGCCCGATTCGCCCGCCCGGCGGGGTGTGCGTGACGGCGTTGGCCAGCAGCTCGCCCACCGCGCGGCGCAGCGCCGACTCCACACCGCCGACGTACACGGGGCGGTGCGGACCGTGCACGGAGACGCTGAGGCCGCCGTCGCGGATGCGTTCTCTCTCCTCGTCGACCACCGACCGGGCGAGCGCCGCCAGGTCCACCGGGAGCCGCTCCGAGGGCCGCGCCGGGTCCGCCGCGAGGCTCGCGGAGAGCAGCAGGTCGTCCAGGATCGCCCCGAGCCGGCCCGCCGAGCCGACCAGCCGGACCAGCCCGTCGCGGTGCGCGGCCGGCAGCTCCGCGGCGGCCGCCTGCCGGGACAGCACCTGCGCCCGCGTGTACACCTGCGTGACCGGGGTGCGCAGCTCGTGGCTGGCGTCCGTGACGAACCTGCGCTGCCGTGCCAGCGCCTCGGCCAGCGGCGCCACCGACAGCCGCCCGAGGAGCAGCCCCGTGGCGGCCGCCGCGATCAGCCCGACCAGCTCCGCGACGCCCAGCGCGTACCACAGGTGGATCCGGTCGGCGAGCTGGAACCGCATGTCGAAGACCGCCTGCACCACGTCCCCGTCCGGTCTGACCTGGGTGCGCACCAGGTAGACCGTGCCGTCCCGCTCCACGGTGCGCTCCACGGCCTCCCCGTCGCGGCGGACCCGGTCCAGATCGCCGCGGAGCGGGAAACCGTCCGGCGCGTTGGCGAGCGGCGTCGCGTCGTGCGCGTACAGCCAGGTGCACACCGGCGGACTCGACAGGTCGCCGCGCGACGCGCCGTAGCGCAGCTCCCGCCACACCTGCTCGCTCTGCGCCCGCGTCATCACCGTGTCCGCGACCAGCCCGACGACCGTCACCAGCAGCGTGATGATCGCGCCGGTGATGACGGCGATCCGCAGCCGCGCCCGGCGCACCGCCGTCCACTCCGCGTGCTCCGAAGGTCTCACAGCGCCCCCAGCCGGTATCCCAGCCCGCGGACCGTGCGCACCACCTGCCGGCCGAGTTTGCGGCGCAGGTAGTAGACGTAGGTGTCGACGATGGACGACGCGGGTGTCTCCTGGAACACCATCCGGCGCAGTTCCGCCCGCGAGTACACCGTGTCGGGGCGGGAGGCCAGCGCCCACAGCAGCGCGAACTCCCGGGCGGCGAGCGCGATCCGCTCCCCGTCGGGCAGCTCCACCTCGCGCCGGCCGACGTACAGGTGGCCCGAGCCGATCCGCAGGACGTCGGTGACGTCCAGGGCGCGCCGGCACAGGGCCCGCAGCCGGGCGCCGAGTTCGTCGAGGTCGAACGGTTTGACCAGGTAGTCGTCGGCACCGGCGTCCAGGCCGTCCACCCGGTCGTGCACCGTGCCCATCGCGGTCAGCAGCAGCACCGGCGTGCGGACCGCGCGGGACCGCAGCCGGCTCAGCAGGTCCAGGCCGTCCAGGACCGGAAGCCGCCGGTCCACCACGAGCACGTCGTAGCGCCGGGTCAGGCCGAGGTGCAGCCCTCGCTGGCCGTCGCTCGCCGCGTCCACCGCGTAGCCGTCCTCGCGCAGCACCCCCGAGAGCATGGTGACCAGCTCCCGGTCGTCCTCCACCAGCAGCAGCCGCCAAGGATCGGCTGTCCGTCCCTGTGCCATCCCCGGGCTCCCCTCGTGCTCCCGCTCGGCCGTCCACACCAGCGTGACGCGAGAAGCCCCGGGCACGCCACGGTCCGGCCGAACGTCGATTCGAACGGCAAGATCACGCTAGCGCGTGCCCGCCCGTCCAGGGCGCCGCCGCCGACACCTGTCCGTATCTGGACCCAACGACTCCGCACACCCCCGCACCACCCCGCACGTCACGCGTCCCGCGCGCCCGCCCCGCACCGGCCGCTGGCCGAAAACAGTTGCCCAGAAGCCCCGCCCGCCTCAACCGCCACACCCCGGGTACACGGCAGGGGTACGCAGCAGCCGGGCGAAGGCGGTGAACACGGAGAAGTGGCCACGCGTCTGCACCACAGCCGTCCCACCGACCGCGGGTACCGGCGGCTGCGCCACGGGCGCGGCTTCCGCTACCTCGACACCCGCGGCGAACCCCTGCGCGCCGGAGCCGAGCTGGACCGGGTCAAGGCCCTGGTCATCCCGCCGGCCTGGCGCGACGTGTGGATCTGCGCCCGGCCGAGCGGCCACCTCCAGGCCGTGGGCACCGACGCCGCCGGCCGCCGCCAGTACCTCTACCACCCGGCGTTCCGGGCCGAGCAGGAGCTGGCCAAGCACGCGCACGTGCTCGACGTCGCCGGGGCACTGCCCGCGGTGCGCGAGACCGTCGCAGGCCATCTCGACGACCGCGGCCTCACCCGCCGGCGCGTCCTCGCCACCGCCGTGCGCCTGCTCGACCTCGGCTTCTTCCGCATCGGCAGCGACCGCTACACCGAACTCAACAACAGCTTCGGACTCACCACGCTGCTGCGCGAACACTCCCGCTGCCGGGCCGGCGAGGTCTGCTTCGCCTACACCGGCAAACACGGCAAGGAACTCCTGCAGACCGTCGCCGACCCCGCCGCCTGCCGCACCCTCGTCTCGCTGCGCCGCCGCCGGGGCGGCGGCGACCGGCTCCTCGCCTACTGGGAGCCGCCCGCCTGGCACGACGTGAGCGGCGAGGACGTCAACGCGTACCTGAAGGAACTCGCCGGCATGGAGATCACCGCCAAGGACTTCCGCACCTGGCACGCGACCGTCATGGCCGCCGTGGCCCTCGCCGTCTCGCAGCCCGCCGCCCGGACCGAACGGGCCCGCCGCCAGGCCGTCTCCCGCGCGGTGCGCGAGGTCTCCGGGTACCTGGGCAACACCCCCGCCGTCTGCCGCGCCTCCTACATCAACCCGCGGGTGATCGAGCTGTACGAGGAGGGCGTCACCGTCGCGGACGTGCTGCCCCGCCTCGGCGACGGGGGCGCCCCGGGCGTCCCCGCGACCCACGGGCCCGCCGAACGGGCCGTACTGCGCATGCTGCGGGACGACACCTGAGCACCCCCGGCGCGATCAGCGGGGTCAGCAGGGGTCGCGCCACACCCCCAGCTCCGGCTCCTTCAGCATCGACGACAGCCGCAACCGGCGTGCCTGCGGGCAGAAGTCACGGGTCGCCTCCTCGTACTCCACGTGGAAGACCGCCTTCCCGGCCTCGACGAAGGGACTGAGCCGCGCGCACTCGCCGTACTGCGCGCACTGCTCGTTGACCGCGAAGTCGAAGTCGTCCAGCAACTGGGGGATCTGCGGCAGGTCGTTCTTCAGGCCCACCGCGAGGCCCCGCTCGTGGGCGATGTCCGCGATCATGCGGTTGTACACCAGCTGGTGCCGCGCGGTGAGCGGGAAGCCGGTCTCGTTGCCGTACCCCTCCACCAGGTCGGGTTCGACCGCGTCGAAGCCCTTGTCCCGGCACATGTCGAACCGCCGCTCCATCAGCGGCCGCAGCTCGGAGACGCGCCGGATGTCGAGCCACCGCTCACCGGCCCAGCCGTTGGGCCCGCCGAGCAGCGAACGGGGGAAGTCCCCGGCGTCGGGCCGGTAGTCCTCCCAGGCGCCCACGTTGATGTAGCAGATCACCTTGCGTCCGGCGCGGTGCAGCCGGGCGACGTCCGCCGCGTCGTTCTCGAAGCCGTCGATGTCGTACACGGGCACGTCCGCCGCCGACGGATCGACCTTGCCGTCGAGCTGCCACTGCCAGGCAAGACCCGGGCGCGGCTGCCACCGCGCCCGGGTCCCGGGCCGGGCCGTCGCCCGGTGACTCGGCCGCGTCGACGGCTGTGCCGTCGGCTGCTCGGACGGCCGGTCCGCCGGTCCGTCCGTCGGCCGGCTCGTGGGCGGCG
>NZ_JAVRHI010000266.1:0-65947 GCF_034105845.1 Streptomyces sp. CRN 30
CCGCCGACACAGCCAGCGCTCCCCCGCGCTCGCCCCGGACCCCCTGAAGTCCGAGAGTCCTGTGATGAGCCGGGCCGCGGAGCGGTTCTGCGCGTCGTAGCTTTTGCCGTGGCGTACCTTCACCAAGTGGTACGAACGCGCTGTCGTGTACCGCAACAGCCCCCAGGCGCCGGGTCTTCCGGGCGCGGGATCGGACACGTAGGAGACGGGGTGGGTCGCATAGTCCCCGTATCGCAGTTGCGACAGGTAGGAGGGCTCGCTGTGGCTGATCTCGTGCCATGTGTCCCAGTCCGGCCGTGGCTCCTCGTGCGGAACGCCTCGCCGGAGACCTTCGGGTGACTCGGGAAAACCGCCGGAGAGGACCGCGACCGTGCGCCAGGAAGCGAGCGGGACCAGCATGTCCAGGGCTCGTAACGCCTCCTTCGCCGCGTCCGGACGGCGAGGCGAAACCGTCATGAGGTCGAGGAACAGGTCGACGCGCGTTCCGGTGGCAAGGCGTCCCAGCAAGGACATGACCTCCTCGGCGATCCGGTCGTGCCACTCGCCGGGCAGCGGCACCCTCATCCCGATGCCCTTCCCGAGCAGGCGGGCCACGGCGAGAGCCAGGGACTGTTGGGCGTCGGGCCTTCCGGGGCCCGTGACCGGGCACAGGTTGCGGTGTTCCCACCACTCGGGAGCGAGGGCCCCCGGCAGCAGCGCGGCTTCGTCGGCGTCGGCGTAAGGCGCGTCCAACCAGGCGTGCCCTTGTTTCTGGACGCCGGCGACGTATCCGGTGTCGAGGCCGATCCGGCGAATCGCATCCTTGGGCCGCAAGCCGGGGTGCGGGTGCAGTGTCCACAGCGGCGCCACCCCGGCCCGTATCTCCGGCAGCAGTACGTCGTAGGCCCTCGTGGCATGTCTGCTCGCGGGCAGGACGGGGACATACAGCGGTACGGACATGGCGTTCCCCCTCGGCGCTGTCCGTGCGCGGCACTTTGCTTCAGGGTGAAACCAATAACAAGTGCAGGAAATTGCGCTAATCAGCCACGTAACGACCGAGGACGGTCCCTGGTGACCGGAGTCGGTCGTTTTGTCGGCTGCCCCGAGTCGCCGTCCCCTCACGCGGTGTCCGACCTGGGATATACGGTTTGTTTCACATCGCACGGGATCACCGCCGTCGTCACGGCGCCCCGTGCGCACGGGCGAAGGGGAGCGTCGTCGTGAAGCCAACTCTGGCCGCCGCGCAGCTGCGTGGCAGTCTGACGCAGTACCTGACGACGACGTACGCGCTGGCGGACGACGACACCCGGCGGGCGCTCGAACGCTTCCTGGGGGACCCGGAGTCGGGGATCTTCCGGGGGCCGTACCTGCGGATCAGGACGCCGTTCCACAAGGCGGACAGCGGGTGGGAGCGGTATGTGGAGTGGCGGCCCGGGTTCACGCCGTGGCGGCACCAGGCCAAGGCGTGGCAGCGGCTCAGCACGCTGGGCGGGAGGGCGGCCGAGCCGACGCTGGTGACGACCGGTACGGGCTCGGGCAAGACGGAGTCGTTCCTGGTGCCCGTCCTCGACCACTGCCGGCGGCAGAAGGCGCTCGGGCGGCGCGGGGTGAAGGCCGTGCTGCTGTATCCGATGAACGCGCTCGCCACCGACCAGGCGGGGCGTATCAGTGACTATCTGGCCGGACCCGATCTCGCACAGGTCTCGGCGGGGCTGTACATCGGCGACCGGCCGGACACCGACTTCCGGCGGGTGCTGACCCGGCGCGAGGAGATGCGGCAGTCGCCGCCGGACGTGCTCGTCACCAACTACAAGATGCTGGACCTGCTGCTGCAACGCGGCGAGGACCGGGCGCTGTGGGAGGGCGCCGAGGTCGCGTACGTGGTGCTGGACGAGTTCCACACGTACGACGGCGCCCAGGGCACCGACGTGGCCATGCTGCTGCGCCGCCTCGCGGCGGCGGTCGGGGCCGCGCTGCCCGGCCGGCCGCTGGGCACGATCTGTCCCGTCGCGACGTCCGCGACGCTCGGCGCGGGCCGGGCCGACCGGGAGGACCGGGTGGGTACGGCGGCCGGGGGCATACGCGACGTCGCCGAGCAGGTGTTCGGCATGCCGTTCCCCGTGGAGACGGTGATCGGCGAGGAGCGGATGTCCGCCGAGCAGTTCACGGGCGAGGTGGACTACACGCTGCCCGAGCCGCCCGGCCCGCAGGACGTCATCGCGGCGTCGGGGGGCGCGGGTGTCGAGGCCAAACCGGACGCGCTCGACCTGGACGGGCTCGCCACGCTCCTGCTCGGGCGGCCGGGACTCGACGCGTTCCGCATCGGCCGGATGCTGAAGCGGCACGACTTCACGCAGGGCGTGCTCGACCTGCTCGACGGCGAACCGATGGACGAGTGGAAGCTGCGGGACCGGCTCGGGCGGCGCTTCGGCTACCGGTGGGCCCGCACCGCCCGGGAGAACCCGCAGCTCGTGCTCCAGGCCCTGTCCCGTTTCGTGGCCCTGCTGTCGGCCGCCCGGGACCCCGACTCCGACCCACGGCGCCCGCGGCCGCTGCTGCACGTGGAGGCGCACCTGTGGGTGCGGCCGGTGACGCGTGTGCTGCGCGGGGTCGGCCAGGCGCCGGAGTTCCGCTGGTACGAGGACGACCGCGCCGCCGCCCGGCGGACCGCCCTGGCCGCGGCGCCCCCGACGGAGGACGAGGACGGGACCGCTTCCTCGGGCGGCCCGTCCGCGGCCGGTGCCCACCGGGCACAGCCCCTGGCGGGCGCCGACACCGCGGTCCGGCCGGCGCAGGTGCACCTGCCCGCCGTGTACTGCCGTGCCTGCGGCCGGTCCGGCTGGGCGGCCCTGTCGCCGGAGGCCGATCCGCAGAAGCTCGTCATGGCGCAGGACAAGATCTGGCGGGCCGGTGTCGGGCGTGACAAGCGCCGCCTCCGCTACTTCATCGCGGCCACCGACCCGGAACGGCGGCAGGCGCTCGACGCGCAGGCCGGGCGGCTGCCCGCGGGCAGCGGCACCGACCCGCTCTCGGTCGTCGTGCTCGACGGGTCGCAGGGCACCTACCGGCTGCCCACCGCGGGCGACGACGGGGACCTGGTGGACGCTTGGTTCGCGCTGGCGCTGCTGGACAAGAAGACCGCCGACAAGGCGGCCCGGGACGACCGCTGCCCGGCGTGCAACACCGACAACAGCATCCGGTTCCTGGGTACGGCGCAGGCGGCGCTCGCCTCCGCCACGGTCACCCAGCTGTTCACGGGCGGGGACATCGCCCTCGTACCGGAGGAACGCAAGACCCTCCTGTTCAACGACTCCACGCAGGACGCCGCGCACCGCGCCGGATACGTCGCGAACGCGTCGTACAAGTTCTCGCTGAGATCGCTGCTGGCGCACAACCTGGACGAGGCCGGTGCGCCGACCTCCCTCAACGACCTGATCGGCAACGTCCTCGACTCGGTGGACGACCCCGAGGCGCTGGCCGCCGTCGTACCGCCCGACCTGCACGACGAGCCGGGCGTCGACCGGGTGCTGTCGGGCCGGGGCACCGGGGACGCCCGCACCTGGCGGCTGATCGGCGAGCGGCTGGCCTTCGCGACGATCATGGAGTTCGGGCTGCGGTCGCGGCTCGGGCGCACCCTGGAACTGACCCGGACGGCCGCCGCCGAGGTGGTCGTCGAGGAACCCGAGCGGATCACCGCTCTCGCCCGCGACATCCATCTCGCCCTGCCGGGACAGCTCGCGCTGTCGGGCGGGCTGCCGACGCCCGAGCGCTATCTCGCCTATGTGCGGGGGCTGCTGGAGCGGCTCCGGCTGCGTGGCGCGGTGCGGCACCGGTGGCTGGAGCAGTGGATGCGGGAGGCGGGCGGCGACCGGTTCCTCATCAGCGGGCGGCGGCCCGACGGCATGCCCGCCTTCCCCGAGGGCGTCGCCCCGCCGCGCTTTCTGCTGGACGGGCAGAAGGACCGGACCGAGTTCGACGTGGCCACCGGGCGGCTGGCCTGGTACCAGGACTGGACCCGCCGCTGCCTGGGCCTCGACGCCGCCGGGGCCACCGAGTACCTGCGCCGGCTGCTGCCCGCGCTCGCGGAGGAGCACGTGCTCGGCGTCCGCACGACCAAGGACCGCACCACGCGCGTGTACGGCCTCCAGCCCGGCCACATCCACGTACGGCTGCTGGACGACTCGATCGTGAACAAGGCGTTCGTGGCGTGCGAGGACTGCGGCTGGCAGATGGTCGTGCCGCCGGAGCGGCGCACCCGGTGGTACGGCCACCCGTGCCCGCGCTACCGGTGCAAGGGCTTCCTGACGCCGCCCCAGCCCGCCCCTTCCCTGATGTACTCGGCCCTGCACGGCGGCGACGGCCTCGCGGGCAGCCCCACGGGCGCGGGCTTCGGCGCCCGGCAGGAACGCGACTACAGAAACGACTACTACCGGCGGCTGTACCTCACCGGCGGTACCTTCCGCGTCGTGACGGCCGAGCACACCGGCATGCTGACCCGTGCGCAACGCGAGCAGGTGGAACGCACCTTCCGCGCCGGGACGCACTACACCGACCCGAACGTCCTGTCCTGCACGCCGACCCTGGAACTCGGCATCGACATCGGTGACCTGTCGGCCGTCCTCATCGGTTCGCTGCCCAAGGGCCCGGCGAACTACGTGCAGCAGGCGGGACGCGCCGGGCGCAAGACCGGTAACGCGCTGATCGTCGCCTTCGGCGGGCGCCGGGCCCGGGACCTGTACTACCTGGACCAGCCGCGCGAGATGATCGCCGGGGACATCGTGCCGCCGGGTTGCTACCTGTCGGCGGTCGAGATCCTGCGCCGTCAGTACACCGCGTGGCTGCTGGACCGCGCGGCGCGGGGCGGGCTCACCACCGCGGACGGGGAGCGGGTGCAGCCGGTGCCCCGGCTCACGTCCGCGCTCTTCGGCACGACGGGCTGGTGCCAGGACCTCGCGGACGCCGCGCAGACCCACGGCGCGACGCTGGTCGAGGACTTCCTGACGCTGTTCGCCGGCAGCGGTTCCGGCACGCCGGAAGGTGACGACACCGGGGTGTCGGCGCACGCCGCCGACGAACTGCGGACGTACGCGACCGGCGGCATCGTGCGAGCCCTCCAGGAGGCGGAGGAGGACTGGACGGGACGCCGGGAGGAGCTGCGGCGCAGGATCGCCGCCATCGACAGCGCCGTCGACTCACTGGCCCGCACCACGGACGGCGATCAGGAGCGGGAGCGGCCGGACGACGCCCGGGACCGGGAGCAGCGCGAGCGACGGGAGCTGCTCGCCGAGCGCCGCTCCACCGGTGACCTGCTGCGCGACCTGAGCCGCAGCAGCGCGCACGGCACACTCGTCGAGCTGGGCCTGCTGCCGAACTACAGCCTGGCCGACACCACCACCCGGCTGGAGGCCACGCTGTACTGGTCCGAGCTTCCCTCGGACCATGACGACCCCAGCGAGACCGGCACGCCCAAGGACCGGACGGCCGACGCGGGAACGCCGCGCGTGTACCGCAGCGAGACCCGCGACTACGAGCGCTCCCGCAAGACGGCCCTCACCGAACTCGCCCCCGGCAACACCTTCTACGTCAACGGCTACCAGCACGTGGTGCGCGCCCTCGACGTCGGCAGCCCCGAACGCCGTGCCTGGTCCGTGTGGCGCCTCTGCCCGTCCTGCGGGTACGTGCGCACACACGACCCGGAGAAGGACACCTCCCCCTGCCCGCGCTGCGAGGGGCGGGAGATCGCGGACGCGGGCTGCGTGCAGTACGTGCTCCAGCCCCGCCGGGTCATCGCCCGCGACAAACGGGACGACGCGCGGGTCCGCGACGACCGTGACGAACGGGCCCGCAGGCAGTATTCCGTCCTCACCACCGTCGACATCGACCCCGACCACCTGGCGGCCGGTTCCTGGCGGCACGAGACGGCGACGTTCGGCGTGGACTTCTCCCGCCGGGCCGTCGTCAGAACGCTCAACCTCGGGCTCGACCGGCAGGACGGCAGCTCCACGGTGCCGCTGGCCGGCGAGGACGTACGCGTCAACCCGTTCTACGTCTGCACGAGCTGCGGCGGCGCGACGGCGGACGGACGGCCGGTCGTCGACCCGTCGCAGCACGCGCTGACCGAGTCCGGGGCCGCCGCCGCTCCCGGCAGCAAGCACCATCTGCTGTGGTGCCCCCGCCGCCGCACCCAGGGCGCGGGACAGGGCGCGGGCCGCGACGTACCGCTGCTGCTGGCGCACGAGCTGACCACCGAGGCCGTACGCATCCTGCTGCCCGCCTCCGTGACCCGGGCCAGGGAACGCCTCGCGTCCTTCACCGCGGCCCTGTTCGCCGGCATCGCGGCACGGTACGGCGGCGACCCCGACCACATCGAGATCGCCACCGCCCGCATGCCGGACAGCCCCGAGCAGCTCGGCGCCGACTTCCCGCGACGCTTCCTCGTCGTCTACGACCGTCTGCCCGGCGGCACCGGCTATCTGCACCGGCTGGCCTCCGCGGACGGCTTCCGCGAGGTGCTGCTCAAGGCGCGCGAGGTCATCGAACGCTGCCCGTGCCAGGAGAAGGAGCTGGACGGCTGCCACCGGTGCCTGCTGCGCCGGGTGCCCCCGTCGGACTACGACCGGGTCTCCCGCCGCGAGGTGCGGTCCATGCTGGACGAACTGCTCGGCACCGACGGCGAGCGGTGGCGGACCTCGCCGGTCGCCACGACACGGCACATCCCGCTGGAGCGGCAGGCGGAGAGTGACCTGGAGGTCATGTTCGTCGACACGCTGGAGGAGTGGGCCAGGCAGCCCGAGTCCCGCGCGGCGGCGGACGCGTACACCACCCCGGCGGGCACCCGGGCCCTGGACCTGCGCCTGACGAGCGGTGACGGGACGACCGTGAGCTGGCGGGTCTCCCAGCAGCGGGTGCTCGACGGGACCCGCCCCGACGTCCTCTTCGAACGGCTCGACGCGCCGGGCCCACGGCTCGCCGTCTACCTGGACGGCTACCGGTACCACGCCGGTCCGGAGCACAACCGTCTCGCCGGTGACGCGACGAAGCGCGCCCGGCTGCGGGCGGACGGACTCCGCGTGTTCCAGCTGACGTACCACGACGTGCGGGAGTGGCAGCGCCAGGTCCGCGACACCGGCTACGCGGGGCCCGTACACGCCGACCCGGTATGGATCCCGTACGACCGGAAGGCACAGGATCGGGCACGCTCCTACTACGCCCGAACGCGGGGCGGGCTGCCCGGTGAGCTGTCGGAGACGGTGTGGGTCAACCCGGCCGAGCTGCTGCTCGCCTACCTCCGCGCCCCCGACGCGCGGCGGTGGCACCACCGCGCCGAGGCCGCCGTGGCCGGGCTCCTCGGCACTCCCGGACTGCGGGACCTCCCGGTCGGGGCGGACGCGGTCGGCCCGGCGGTCGAGGCCGCGCTGCGGGGCGAGGCCCTGGCCACGCCGCGCGGGCCGCTGCGCGTGGTCACGGCGACGGACGGGTCCGGCTGCCGGGTGGTCCTCGTCGCCGATGTGCGGCACCGGCCGCCGGCCTGGACCGGGCTGACCGTCCTGGACGACAGCGCCCACGCCGTCGCCGACGAGAAGACGCACAGACGGCGCTGGCAGGCGTGGCTGTACTGGAGCAACGTGATGCAGTTCCTGGAGCACGGCGGGGGCGACAGCGCGCAGCTCACGACCACGCTGCTGGACGGCTTCACCGCCGACGTGCTCACCGTGACCGGCGGACCGGGATGGCTGACCTCCACCAGAATCACGGCGGCGGGCGGCGGTGAGCCCCGCGAAGAGACGGATGGCGCGCAACCGGTGGCGGCGGCCGGACTGCCCGCTGTACCGGCGGCGAGGACACCGGAGCGGGAACCGGGCCAGGAACGGCCGGATCAGGAGCGGCCGAAGCGGGACAGCGCCTGGGACGCGGTCCTGGAGTACGTGGACCCCGACGAGGCGGGCCTCGCCGAACTGGCGACCGCGCTGGCCGAGATGGGCGTACCTGCCCCCGCGGACGGCTACGAGCTGGACGAGCACGGCTGGCAGGCCGAACTGGCCTGGCCCGACGCCCGGCTCGGCGTCGTCCTGGCACCACGGGGCACGGACGCGGAACCGGACCTAGAGGCGCAGGACCGTGACCGCGCCTTCGCCGCCGCCCGCTGGGACGTGCGGCCCACGGGAGCATGGACCGCGGAGGAGATCGCCGGACGACTCGGCGCCGGCGGCTTCGTGAAGGACGACGAGCACGCGAACCACGAGCACGCGAACGACCTGAACGACGAGAACGGGAACGGGGATTCGGCATGACCAGAACCGGGGGCGTGACGCTGCGCCTGCTCGACAAGGCGGACAAGGAGATCCTCCGGCTGCCGCGCACGGTCAAAGGCGCCCTGTTCGACTTCCAGCACAAGTTCAAGGACAACCCGCGCACCCCGGGCCTGAAGCTCAAGCAGCTCAGGGGTGACAGCAGGATCTGGTCCGCCCGGATCAACGACGACTACCGCGCGCTGCTCCTGCGGCTGGCAGAGGACGACTGGCTGATCGTCTCGGTCAAGCACCGCAAGGAGGTGTACGACCGGCTGGCGTACGGGATCAACACCGTCACCGGCGGCATCGAGTACGTCGACCTCCAGGTGGTCGAGGACAGCATCATGCGGCGTCTTCCGCCGCAGCAGCCGACGCAGCCTGCCACTGTTCCGGCCGCCGACGAGCGTCCTGCCGCGCCTCAGCCGCTGTTCGCCGAGTGGAGCGACGCGCAGCTCACCGAACTCGGTGTGGCCGAGCCGCTGGTGCCGGTAGTCCGTACGCTCACCACCGAGGAGCAGCTCCTCGGCCTGACCGAGTACGCGCCGCAGCTCACCGGTGAGGTGCTGCTGGCCCTCTACGACGGCAAGCCCTTCGAGGTGGTACGGGACGAGGTCACCGCTCCCCTGGCCGCGCCGGAACCCGTCGACACCGAGGACTTCCGGGCGGCCGCCGAACGTCCGGCCACGGTCACCACGTCCGACGACGCGCTCAGCGAGGTGCTGAACGCCGGGGACTTCGGGCGGTGGAAGGTGTTCCTTCACCCCGCCCAGTCCAAGCTCGTCGAGCGCCGTTACTCCGGTCCCGCACGGGTCGGCGGCGGCCCGGGCACCGGCAAGACCATCGTCGCGCTGCACAGGGTGCGTCACCTCGTGGCACAACTGCCGCCCGGTCACAACAAGCCGGTCCTGCTGACCACCTACAACAAGAACCTCGCCGCGGACCTCCGCTCCCGTCTCCTGGAACTGGGCGGAGAACAGCTCCTGTCCCGGGTGGACGTGAGCCACGTCGACCAGCTCGCCCTGCGCGTCGTACGGGAGGCCGAGCCCGGCAGCCGCAAGCAGACCATCGACGACAGCCAGGCCGTCCGGGAGTGGCGGGCCCTGCTCGACGAACTCGGCGAGACCGACTGGGACGCCGAGTTCCTGCACGACGAGTGGACGCAAGTGATCCTCGGGCAGGCGGTCGGCACCCGCACCGACTACTTCAGGGCCCGCCGGGCCGGGCGCGGCAGAAACATCGGCCGGGCGGAACGGGCTGCCGTCTGGCAGCTCGCCGAACGGTTCACGCAGCGCCTGGACCGGCTCGGACGCCAGACCTGGGACCAGGTGGCCGAACGCGCCGCGCGCCTGGAGACAGGGCGTGAGCAGCGTATCCAGGCCATCGACCGCCAGCGCGAGGAAGCCGGCGGCCTGGACAACATCCATCTCCAGGACGGCTCGGCCGCCTGGCTGCGGTACCGGTACCGGCACATCGTGGTCGACGAGGCGCAGGACCTGCGGCCCGCGCACTGGAAGATGCTGCGTTCCATGGCGGCCCGCGACACGGACGACCTGTTCCTGGTCGGTGACACCCATCAGCGCATCTACAAGAACCAGGTGACGCTCGGCAGTCTCGGCATCAACATCCGCGGCCGGTCCGCGAAGCTCAGCCTCAGCTACCGCACGACCCGGCAGATCCTGCGGTCCGCGCTGGAGGTGCTGGGCCAGGATGCGTACGACGACCTCGACGGGAGCGCGGAGACGCTCGCCGGGTACCGTTCGGTGCTCAGCGGTGGCGCACCCGGCCTGCACCCGTGCGCCGACTGGGTGGCGGAACGGGAAGCGATCGCCGCGCACGTCCTCGCCTGGGACTCCCGTCCGGACGAACGGATCGCACACGAGCAGATCGCCGTCTGCGTACCCACCAACCAGATGGCGAGGGAAGTGCAGCAGACGCTCGCGGAGCACGGCGTCATGGCACTGGAGATCGGCGCCGACGGCGCCCGGGGCGAGGGCGGTATCCACGTCGGGACCATGTTCCGCTTCAAGGGCCTCGAGTACCAACGGATGATCATCGCTGGTGTCAGTGACGGCCTGGTTCCCCGCGAGCAGGTCGGCCAAGCACGGTCGGCCGACCCCGTCCGTCACCGCAGGGAACTCCAGCGCGCGCGGTCGCTGCTGTTCGTGGCGGCGACCCGGGCACGCGACAGCCTCGACGTGTTCTGGCACGGCACGCCTAGTCCGTTCCTGGGCCCCCTCCTCCCCTAGGGCGTCGCGGGCACGTCCGTGCTCCACAACGTGTACGTGATCATCCGGGGGTACGAGGACCTGGCGGAGCGGCTGAACTCGGTGGGGGCGCAGATCGGGACCTCCCGGGACATCCAAGGCTCCTCAGACTCGGAGACAGCGCCGTCACCTTCATTCCCACCTGCTCGGACGCGAGGCGGGAAGGGAGGTGGCGGCGCGTCTGGGGACTCCCGATCGTCGCGCCAGCGCCAGCAGGCTCAGGCCGAGCATCAGGACGCCCAGGGGGAGATGGACCGACGGTATGTGCGCGATACCGACCACGACCTGGACCGAGGCGAGGACGAGGAAGCCGGACGCGCGCCCGACGGGACGGGGAGAGCCGCCGCCCGGTTTCCAGGCCAGCACCGCGGCGAGCAGGTGAAGCATTGACTCCCGTACATCACGCGGGATCCGACGTCGTGCAGAGGTAAGGCGAGGGGCGGCCGGGGGGTCATGGCGACGGCTGGGACGGACGCCGACGGGACAGCCGGTGAGCGGCGTCAACTGGTCAACGTGGCCTATCGATTGCTCGGATCGCTGGCCGAGTCCGAGGACGCCGTGCAGGAGGCCTACGCACGCTGGTACGCGCTGCCAAGGAACCGGCGGGACGAGATCGTGTCGCCCGGCGCCTGGCTGACGACGGTCACCGGCCGTATCTGCCTGGACGTGCTCGGCTCGGCGCGAACCCGGCGAGAGCGCTATGTCGGCGCGTGGCTGCCCGATCCGCTGCCCGAGCGCGCGGAGCGGGAGCAGGGGCACGGCTCCGACCCCGCCGAGCGGGTGGCGTTCGTCCTGCACGACGTCTTCCGGTACCCCTTCGCCGTGATCGCCGACGTCCTCGGCCGGACTCCGGCGGCCTGCAAGCAGCTCGCGGCCTCCGCCCGGCGGCGGGTGCATGTGGCAGGGACGCCCGCGACGGCGGCCGGGCAGGCCGACACGGTGCGGCGAGTCAAGGAGGCGTGGCAGACCAAGGACATCGCGGCCCTCGTCGGCCTCCTCGACCCGGCCGCCGTGATGACCGCCGACGGCGGCGGCGTGGTCGGTACCGTCCTGCGCCCGATCGAAGGCGGTGCGCGCATCGCCCAGTACATGGTGGCCATCGCCGACCGGGCTCCGGGGCTCGACCTCGTGGAGCGGTCGGTCAACGGTGTGCCGGGCCTGGTGGCCCGGCGTGCCGGCACCGTCCTGACCGTCGCCTCGTTCGAGGTCACCGACGGCCGCGTCACCCGGATCTGGGTGGTCCGAAATCCGGAGAAGCTGCGCCGTGGAGGCGGGACGGATAGGTCCTGACAGGTCCTGTCCGGGGCGTCAACGCCCCGCACGCGCCCCCTCAATGCCTCGGAGCCACTGGCTCGGAGTCTGGCCGTACGTGGAGCGGACGGTGACGCTGGGACAGGACACCGTGCGAGAGAGGTGACACGCCCATGCAAAGGCAGCAGGAGCCGCTCGCCTACCCCTTCGAGCCGGGTGCCGGGCTGGAACTGGATCCCCGTTACGCGGAACTGCGCGAGCGGCCGCTTGCGCGGGTGCGAATGCCGTACGGGGAGGAAGCGTGGCTGGCCACCCGGTACGCCGATGTGCGGGCCGTGCTGTCAGATCCTCGGTTCAGTCTCGCCGCGTCCCTGGGACGGGACTATCCGAGGCTGGAGCCGGTGGCCGCCGCGAATCACGGTGGGCTGATGTCGTTGGACCCGCCCGGGCACACAAGGCTGCGTTCCGTGCTGAGCAGGGAGTTCACGGCGCGCCGGATCGAGCGGCTGCGGGCCCGGGCCCGGCAGGTCGCCGACGAGGTGCTCGACCGGCTGGTGGAGTCGGGGTCGCCGGCCGACCTGGTCGAACAGTTCGCCGTTCCCTTTCCGACGGCGCTGCACTGCGAGCTGCTCGGTGTACCGCGCGGGTACGGCCGGTTCTGGGACTGGGTGGAGGCCAACCTGTTCGACCTTCGGGCCGACGGTGACGCCGGTGATGGCGGTGATGGCGGTGAGGAGTTCGTCGGGGAGTTCACCGCCCGCATCGCGGGGCTGGTCGAACTGCGCCGGGCCGAGCCCGCCGGTGACGGCGACGACGACGGTGACGATCTGATCGGTGTTCTGCTGCGCGCCCGCGACGAGGACGGCCGGATCACCGAGGACGAGCTCCTGGCCGTGGTCGGCGACCTCCTCGTCGCCGGCTTCTCCACCGTCGCCGGGCAGATCGCCGTGTCCCTCCACCACCTGGTCATTCGCCCCGAGCAGCTGGCACGGCTGGGTGAGCGGCCGGAGCTCATCCCCGGCGCCGCCAGGGAGCTCCTGCGCTACGTCCAGCTCATCGACTTCACGACCGCCCGCTACGCCGTCGAGGACATCCAGCTGGGCGGGGTCCTGGTCCGTGCCGGGGAGCCCGTGCTGGCCGCGCTGGCCGCCGCCGACCGGGACGCGGCGGCCTTCCCCGGCGCCGACGACCTCGTCCTCGACCGGGCCGGTCCCCCGCCCCTCGCCTTCGGGCACGGCACGCACCACTGTCTCGGCGCGCACCTGGCGCGGCTCGATCTGGAGGTGGCCCTGGAGACGGCGCTGCGGCGGCTGCCCGGACTGCGGCTCGCCGTCCAAGAGGACGAACTGCGCTGGAAGACGAGCGGGATCGTCAACGGCCTTCACGAGCTGCCCGTCGTCTTCGGGTCAGAAGGGGACCGTACAGCCGATACAGCCGATACAGCCGGGGCGTGACCCGTCAGGTGTGCCGGTCCCCGTCCAGCACGCACTCGAACAGACGGTGTTCGCCGAAGATCCGCTCGACGAGCACGGGAGTCAACCCCGATCGCCGCAGGAGCAGACGCAGCTCCTGCTCCCCGTAACCGCCGGTGTCCTTCCCGCACATCACCATCTGGAAGAGCACATGGGCGCCGTCGGACTCCTGGTCCAGCAGCGGCTCCAGCACGAGCAGCCGGGGCTCGGGGCGGCCGGGCTCGCGCGCTTCGGCGGTCCGGTGCATCGCCCGGCCGACGGCGGTCAGGATGCGGACGCAGTCCTCCGGCGACCAGTCGTGCAGGACGTTCTTCAGCAGGTACCGGTCACCGCCGTCGGGCACCTCCTCGAAGATGTCCGCGGGCCGGAAGGTGACGCGCCGGGCGATTCCGTCACCGGCGGACGCGCGCAACGCCTCCCCGGCCCGCGCGCACACGCTCGCGCGGTCCACGCACACGCCCGTCAGGTGGGGGTGCGCGTCGAGGATCCCGGCGAGCGTCGTGCCGTCGCCGCCGCCGACGTCCACCACCGTCCGCGCCGCGGAGAAGTCGTGGCGCTCCGCGAGCGCGGCGGCCACCGGCCGGGCCAGCTCGGACATCGCGCCGTCGAAGATCCGCCCCGTCTCCGGCACACGCTCCAGGTACGCGTAGAGCGGTGCGCCGAACACTCGCTCGAACCCTGACTCCCCGGTGCGGACGGTGTGCGCCAGCGCGCCGAAGGCGTCGTCGTAGGTCTCGGCCATGAGGATGCACAGGTTGCGCAGTGACCGCGGGTGGTCGCTGCGCAGTGCCGCGAACGCCTCGGCCAGCGCGAAGGCGCCGTCCCCGTCCCGCTCGACGACGCCGCCGGCGGCCAGCACCTGCAGCAGCCGCAGCAGGACGTCCGGGTCCGCACCCGTGCGCGCGGCGAGGTTCCGGTACGGGACGTGCCCGCCGTCCATGAGGTCGGCGAGGCCGAGCCTGGCGGCCACCGCGAGCGCCCTTGAGAAGCAGCCGCTCGCGGCGAGCCGCGCGACCTGCAGAGGGTCCGATACCTGTTCCATGCGATGCCCTTGCCTTCCTGGCTGCCGCTGATCGGGTGACGCACTTCGCCCAACGAGCGTGCCGTGCCGGGGAAACGCCGCCCCGACGAGTCCGATACCTTGATGAACAGCAATCTTGATCATTGAGATAGTTCGACGACTACGTAAGGAGTACGCAGCGGTGTCATTGCTGTTTGCCGCGCTCGCGACCGGTCAACTCGTCCTCGCCGTGGCCGCCGTGCGGTACTGGCGCGTCGCACCCGGCCGGTCGACCGTCATACCCGCGCTGATCTGCGCGGCCCTGGTCTGGGACAACACCGTGATCGCCCTCGGGAGCACCCTCGGCACGGGGACGGTCCTGGAGGCGCTCAGCGTGCCCCGCTTCGTGCTGCACGCGTTCCTGACGCCCTTGCTGGTGGTCTGGTCGCTGGCCGCGGCGGAGCACGCCGGCATCCGGTGGGCACTACGGGGGCGGGTGCGTGCCGTGACGGCGGCGCTCACGGGCGTACTGATCGCGGCGGGCGTCCTCCATGACGTGCTGGAGCTGTCCCTGGAGGCCGAGCGCTGGCAGGGGACGGTGCGGTACGCCAACGCCGCGGCGTCACCCGTGGGGCCGCTGCCCGCCATCGTCACCGGGCTGGTGGTGCTCGTGGCCGGGATCGTGCTGTGGCGGCGTGCGGGCTTCCCGTGGCTGGCCGTCACCGCCGCGGTGATGGTGGTGGTGTCCGGAGCCGCCGCGCAGGTGCCCGTCCTCGGCAACGCCGCGGAGGTCGTCCTCGATGTGGGCATCCTGCTCACCGTCCGCGCGTTCCTGCCGGGAAGGACTGTCGGCGCCACGGTCACCGGGACCGGGTGAGGCGCCGGTTCACCGGTGCGGCGCCGCGTCCGCGGTATGTCGGTGTCGTGTCACAGCGCGTCCGGGTGCTGTCACGTTTCCTCGACAGCGCTTGGCGGTGGGTTCCGGGCGGGCGCAGAGTCTTCAGTACAGCACCGCAGCAGCACAACACAGCAGCACGGCACCAGGTGGGGCGGATCGGCCGCCCGCCGATCGTTCCACCGATGTGGAGGCGCGCCATGTGTTCGCACCAGCCCCTGTGCCCCTCGGCCGACCGTCCGGACAGCGACTCCGCGCGCATCGTCGCCTTCCACCCCGAGCAGGGCTGGAACCTGCTGTGCAACGGTGCGATCGTCTTCGACGACACCGGTGAGATCCTGCCCGACGGCACCGTGGTCGCCCCGCGGCGCGGGACCGCCGGACAGCCCGCCGGGGAGCTCGCCACCGCCGCCTAGGCCTGTCGGGAAACTCCCTAGGGCAGCACCGCGAAGCCGTCGAGTTCGACCAGCGCGCGTTCGTCCCAGAGGCGTACCACCCCGACCACCGCCATCGCGGGGTACCGCCGGCCCGCCAGCTCCCTCCAGATGCGCCCCAGCCGGGCCGTGCACGCGCGGTACTCGGCGACGTCCGTGGCGTACACCGTGACCCGGGCCAGATCGCCGGGGTCGCCGCCTGCCGCCCGAAGCGCCGTCAGCAGGTTGGCGAGCGCCCGCTCGAACTGCTCGGGCAGCGTGTCCCCGACGATCCTGCCGCCGGCGTCGAGCGCGGTCTGCCCCGCCAGGAAGACGACCCGGGTCCCCGTGGCGACCACCGCGTGCGAGAAGCCGGTGGCCGGGGACAGCGCGACGGGGTTGACGCGCTCCGGCGGGCGCGCGTCCGGAGTGCTCCGCTCCCCGGTGGCCATCAGCGGTACAACTCCTTGGCGATGATGCCCCGCTGCACCTCGCTCGCCCCCTCGTAGATCCGGGGCGCCCGCACCTCCCGGTAGAGGTGCTCCAGGAGGTGGCCGCGGCGCAGGGCGCGGGCGCCGTGGAGCTGGACGGCCGCGTCGACGACGTACTGCGCCGTCTCGGTGGCGAGCAGTTTGGCCATCGCCGCGCGCATCGGGACGTCCGGTGCGTCCGGTGCCCCCTCGTCGTGCGCCGCGGCCGCCGCGTACACCATCAGCCGTGCCGCCTCGGTCCGTACGGCCATCTCGGCGACCTGGTGGGCCACCGTCTGGAGGTCCTTCAGCTTGCCGCCGAACGCGTCCCGCCGGGAGGTGTGCCCGACCGTCGCGTCCAGGGCCGCCTGGGCCATGCCGACCGCGAAGGCGCCCACGCTCGGCCGGAAGAGGCCGAGGGTGGTCATGGCGACCCGGAAGCCTCGGTCGGGCGTGCCGAGGACGTCGTCCGCCGTCACCGGTACGGCGTCGAGGGCGAGGGTGCCGACGGGGTGCGGGGAGAGCATGTCGAGCGGGGTCCCGGTGAGGCCGGGGCGGTCGGCGGGGACCAGGAAGGCGGTGACGCCGCGGGCGCCCGCGCCGGGGGTCGTGCGGGCGAAGACGGTGCAGAAGTCGGCCTCGGGGGCGTTGGAGATCCAGCACTTCTCCCCGGTGAGCCGCCAGCGGCCGGTGCCGTCCCGGTCCGCACGCAGCGTCAGGGCCGCCGCGTCCGAGCCCGCTCCCGGCTCGCTCAGCGCGAACGCGGCGACCGCCTCGCCCGCGGTCACCTCGGGCAGCCAGCGGGCGCGCTGGGCGTCGGTGCCGTACGCGTGGACCGGGTGGGCGCCCAGTCCCTGCAGGGCGAAGGCCGTCTCCGCCTCGGTGCAGGCGTACGCGAGGGCCTCCCGCGTCAGGCAGAGGTCGAGCGCGCCGGCGGTGAACAGGCCGCGCAGCAGCCCGAGCCGGCCCAGTTCGGCGACGAGCGGGCGGTTGACGCGGCCCGGCTCGCCCTTCTCCGCGAGGGGCCGCAGGCGCTCGGCGGCGAGGGTACGGAGCTCGGTGCGGCGGGCGAGCTGCCGCGCGGTGAGCGCGAACGCCGTCATCCCGGTCGCCTCCCGTCGTCCCGCGCGTCCGGTCGCCCGGCCGCCGTACTTCTGCCGCGACCTCGACCGTATCGCGAAGTGTTGACTGCCGTCACCGACTCGCTACGCTCCCTTGAGCGAGCCACCACCGCGAAGGGGGCCGACCGCCATGGAGACCTCGGCCCACGAGGACACCTTCGTCCGGGACCACCTTCCGCCCCGCGAGCAGTGGCCCGAGCTCCTCCTCGGTCCGCCCGTACCGCGCTACCCGCCCCGGCTCAACTGCGCGGCCGAGCTGCTCGCCGGTGACGGGGGCGATCCCGGGCGCCCGGTGTTCCGTGCCCCCTCCGCCGGGACGTGGACGTACGGGGAGCTGCGCGCCCGTGTCGACCGTGTCGCGCACGTGCTCACCGGCACGCTCGGGGTCGTCCCGGGCAACCGCGTGCTGCTGCGCGGGCCCACCACCCCGTGGCTCGCGGCCTGCTGGCTGGCGGTGCTGAAGGCCGGCGGGATCGCCGTCACCGTGCTGGCGCAGGCGCGGCCGCGGGAGCTCGCCACCATGTGCCGGATCGCCCGGGTCGGCCACGCGCTGTGCGACGCGCGGTCCGTCCGCGACCTCGCCGGGGCCCGGGTGCCCGGTCTGCGCATCACGACGTACGGCGGTGACGCGCCCGGCGACCTGTTCCGCCTCCCGGCGCCCGACGGGCCGTACGAGGCCGTGGACACCGCGGCCGACGACGCCGCGCTCATCGCGTTCACGTCCGGCACGACCGGACGCCCCAAGGGCTGTGTGCACTTCCACCGGGATGTGCTGGCGGTCGCGGACACCTTCTCGCGGCGCGTGCTGCGGCCGCGCGCCGACGACGTGTTCACCGGCAGTCCCCCGCTCGGTTTCACGTTCGGGCTCGGCGGGCTCGTCGTCTTCCCGATGCGGGCCGGCGCCAGTGCGCTGCTGCTGGAGCGGGCGGGCGCCCGGCAGTTGCTGCCCGCGGTCGCGGAGCACCGGGTGTCGGTGCTGTTCACCGCGCCGACGGCGTACCGCGCGATGCTCACGGAGTTGCGGCAGGGCCGCGGGTACGACCTCTCGTCCCTGCGGCACTGCGTCTCCGCGGGCGAGCACCTGCCCGCGGCCACCTGGCGGGCCTGGTACGAGCGCACCGGGCTGCGGATCGTGAACGGCATCGGTGCGACCGAGCTGCTGCACATCTTCCTCGCGGCGGCCGGTGAGGACGTCCGGCCCGGCACGCTGGGGGTGCCCGTACCGGGGTGGCACGCGCGCGTGCAGGACGAGGAGGGTCTCCCCGTGCCCGACGGCACGCCCGGACTGCTGGCCGTGCGGGGGCCGGTGGGTTGCCGCTACCTCGCCGATCCCCGGCAGTCGGAGTACGTGCGCGGCGGCTGGAACCTCACCGGGGACACCTGTGTCCGCGCGCCCGACGGCCGCTTCCGCCATGTCGCGCGCGCGGACGACATGATCGTCTCGGCCGGGTACAACATCGCGGGCCCGGAGGTCGAGGAGGCCCTGCTGCGCCATCCGGACGTGGTGGAGGCGGCGGTCGTGGGACACCCCGACGAGGAGCGCGGGCAGGCGGTCGTGGCGTACGTCGTCGCCCGGCCCGGCGCGCCCCGGGACGCCGAGGAGCTGCGCGCCCGCGTCCGGGCGGAGCTGGCGCCGTACAAGTGCCCGCGCGCGATCGTGTTCCTGGACGCGCTGCCGCGCACCGCGACCGGCAAGCTCCAGCGGTACCGGCTGCGGACGGGTGACGAGGGGGCATGACGGGCGGCCGGACGGCTGCGCGGTGATGATGATCAGCAAGATCGACCATGTTGTTGAATGCCTAAGATGATCAACGTGTCCGAGCAGCACGCCCCGCGTTCCCTCATCGTGACCTTCTACGGCGCGTACGGCCGCTCCGTATCCGGTCCGGTCCCCGTGTCCGAGCTGATCAGACTCCTCGCCGCGGTGGGTGTCGACGCGCCCTCCGTACGGTCGTCGGTGTCACGGCTGAAGCGGCGCGGACTGCTGGTGCCGGCCCGCACGGCGACCGGGGCGGCCGGGTACGGACTGTCGCCCGAGGCGCGGCAGCTGCTCGAGGACGGTGACCGGCGCGTGTACGCGACGACGCCCCCGGGCCAGGACGACGGCTGGGTGCTGGCCGTGTTCTCGGTACCGGAGTCGGAGCGGCAGAAGCGGCACGTGCTCCGCTCCCGGCTGGCCGCCCTCGGCTTCGGCACCGCGGCCCCCGGGGTCTGGATCGCTCCGGCGCGCCTGTACGAGGAGACCCGGCGCAGCCTGCGGCGGCTGGCACTCGACCCGTACGTGGACCTGTTCCGGGGCGAGCACCTGGGCTTCGCGGCGACCGCCGAGGCGGTGGCGCGCTGGTGGGACCTGGCCGCGATCGCCAAGGAGCACGAGGCGTTCCTCGACCGGCACGCGCGCGTGCTGCACGCGTGGGAGGCGCGCGAGGACACCCCGCCGGACGAGGCGTACGGGGACTACCTGCGGGCGCTGGACTCGTGGCGCCACCTGCCGTACGCGGATCCCGGGCTGCCCGCCGCGCTGCTGCCCGCCGACTGGCCCGGGACCCGCTCGGCGGCCGTCTTCCGGGCACTGCACGAACGGCTGCGGGACGCGGGCGCCGTCTTCGCCGGAGTGGGCCGGTAGCGGTGGTGGCGGGCGGGCGGCCCCGCGCGCACCCTCAGTCGCCGAGCGTCGGGCGGGGCCGGGAGGCGTCGGCGCGCCCGGCCCGGGGGCGGCGGCTGCCGGCCCGGTAGGGCGCGGGCCAGACCACTCCCTCGCCCGTGTACTCCTGTTCGGCCGCCGCGTGCAGGGTCCAGTTCGGGTCGTAGAGGTGCGGGCGGGCGAGTGCGCACAGGTCCGCGCGCCCGGCGAGGATCAGCGAGTTGACGTCGTCCCAGGAGGAGATGGCGCCGACGGCGATCACCGGGACGCCGGCCTCGTGCCGGATGCGGTCCGCGAACGGCGTCTGGTACGAGCGGCCGTACGCGGGGCGCTCGTCCGCGACGACCTGCCCGGTGGAGACGTCGACGGCGTCGGCGCCGTGCGCGGCGAAGGCGCGGGCGGTCTCCACGGCGTCCTCGGCGGTCGTGCCGCCGTCCGCCCAGTCGGTGGCGGAGATGCGGACGGTCATGGGCCGTTCCTCCGGCCACACCGAACGCACCGCGTCGAACACCTCCAGCGGGAAGCGGAGCCTGCGCTCCAGGGAGCCGCCGTAGCGGTCGGTGCGCCGGTTGGTGAGCGGGGAGAGGAAGCCGGAGAGCAGGTACCCGTGCGCGCAGTGCAGTTCGAGGAGGTCGAAGCCGCAGCGCGCGGCGCGCCACGCGGCCGCCGTGAACTCCTCGCGGAGGTCGGTCAGCTCGGCGCGGGTGAGCTCGCGGGGCACCTGGCTGCGCGGGGTGTACGGCAGCGGGGACGCGGCCACGAGCGGCCAGCCGCCCTCGTCCAGGGGCTCGTCCATGCCCTCCCACATCAGCTTGGTGGCGCCCTTGCGGCCACAGTGCCCGAGCTGGACGCCGAGGGCGGTGCCCGGCGCGTGCCGGTGCGCGAACGCCACGACGCGGCGCCATGCCTCGGCCTGCCGGGACGTCCAGAGTCCGGTGCAGCCCGGGGTGATCCGCCCCCGCGGGCTCACGCACACCATCTCGGTCATGACCAGTCCGGCGCCGCCGAGGGCCCGCGCGCCCAGATGGACGAGGTGGAAGTCGCCGGGGACGCCGTCCACGGCCGCGTACATGTCCATGGGCGAGACGACGACGCGGTTGCGCAGGGTCAGTCCGCGCAGCCGGAAGGGTGTGAACATCGGCGGGGTGCCGGGCGGGCAGCCGGACTCGCGCTCCACGGCGGCGGTGAAGCGGGCGTCGCGCAGCCGCAGGCCCGCGTGGGTGACGCGGCGGCTGCGGGTGAGGAGGTCGAAGGCGAACCGGCGCGGGGGCGCGTCGAGGCGGGACGACAGCGTCTCGAACCACTCCAGGCTGGCCCGGGCCGCGCGCTGGGTGGAGGCGACGACGGGCCGCCGTTCCTCCTCGTACGCGGTGAGCGCCCCGCCGACCGTGGGGTGTTCCGCCAGGCGGGCGGCGAGGGTGAGGGCGTCCTCGACGGCGAGCTTGGTGCCGGAGCCGATGGAGAAGTGGGCGGTGTGGGCGGCGTCGCCGAGCAGGACGACGTTGCCGTGGGACCAGCGCGCGGTGACGACCGTGCGGAAGGCGGTCCAGGTGGAGTTGTTCGAGGTCAGCGGCCGTCCGCCGAGGGTGTCCGCGAAGACTTTCGCGCAGCGCTCGACCGATTCCCGCTCGCCCGTGTCCGCGAAGCCGGCCGCCCGCCACACCTCTTCGCGCATCTCGACGATGACGGTGGAGGCGTCGGCCGCGTAGGGGTAGCCGTGCAGTTGCATCACGCCGTGTTCCGTCTCGGCGATGTCGAAGCGGAAGGCGTCGAGGGCGAAGTCGGCGGCGAGCCAGATGTAACGGCAGCGGTGCTCCTCGACGGCCGGGCGGAACGCGTGGGCGTACGTCACGCGGGTGGTGCTGTGCACGCCGTCCGCCGCGACGACGAGGTCGTGCGTCGCCGCGAGCCGGTCCGGGTGCGGTGCCTCGGTGCGGAACCGCAGCTCCACACCGAGCGTGCGGCACCGCTCGTGCAGGATCTCCAGCAGCCTGCGCCGGCCGAGCGCGGCGAAGCCGTGGCCGCCGCAGGTGTGGCGCACGCCCCGGTGCACGACGTCGATGTCGTCCCAGCGCACGAACGCGTCGCTCAGGGCCGCGTACACGACCGGGTCGGCGTGCTCGATGCCGCCCAGCGTCTCGTCGGACAGCACGACCCCGAAGCCGAAGGTGTCGTCCGGGGCGTTGCGCTCCCAGACGGTGACCCGCCGGGCCGGGTCGAACCGTTTCAGCAGGGCGGCGGCGTAGAGGCCGCCGGGGCCGCCGCCGATGACGGCGACCCGGAGGGGCCGGCGTCCGGGCGGGGGCGCACCGGTCACCGCCCGCGCCACTTCGGCGGCCGCCGCTCGGTGAAGGCGGCGTGGAACTCGGCGTAGTCCTCGCCGTGCATGAGCAGCGCCTGGGTCGCGGCGTCCAGTTCCACGGCGGCGGCGAGCGGCATGTCCAGCTCGGCGGTGAGCAGGGCCTTCGTCTGGGCGTACGCCAGTGCCGGGCCCTCGGCGAGCCGGCGGGCCAGCGCCTGGGCGGCCTCGTCGGCGCCGGCCTCGTCCGTCAGCAGGCTGATCAGCCCGATGCGCTCGGCCTCCGCGGCGCGCACCGGTTCGCCGAGCATCAGCAGCCGGGTCGCGTGGCCGAGGCCGACGACCCGGGGCAGCAGGTAGGCGGCGCCCATGTCGCCGCCGGACAGGCCGACCCGGGTGAAGAGGAAGACGAAGCGGGCACTGGGGTCGGCGACGCGGAAGTCGGCGGCCAGCGCCAGGACCGCGCCGGCGCCCGCGGCCGCGCCGTGCACGGCGGCGACCACCGGGAACGGGCACTCCCGCAACGCCCGGACGACCTGGCCGGTCATCCGGTTGAAGTCGAGGATGCGGCCGGTGTCCATGCCGAGGGTGGCGCCGATGATCTCGTCGACGTCGCCGCCGGAGCAGAAGCCGCGGCCCTCCCCCGCCAGCACCAGGGCGCGCACGGACTTCTCGCGGGACAGTTCGGCGAGCAGGTCGCGCAGGTCGGCGTAGGCGCCGAAGGTGAGCGCGTTGAGCTTCTCGGGGCGGGCGAGGGTGACCGTGGCGACGCCGTCGTCGACGGCGCACCTCAGGTGGCGCCAGTCGGAGGTGCGGGCGGCGGAGCCGGTGAAGGGACTCATGGGGGCGGCCTCCTCCGGCACGGGCCGGGCGCGGGCGGGTGCCTACCCCATGAAGTTATCACCCGTCCATGACCGTCGTCACGAGTGCGCTACAAGCGCGGGCGGGACGTCACAGGGGCCCGTGACACGGTCACGCGTCCGCGACAGCCCCGTAACGGCGGGCGCTCCCGGGCCCGGCCGCGCGTCGGTACGGGTAGGCCGCCCGGCAACGGGGCCATGGGGCGGCCGGAGGTCCCGTACGGCGCCCGCCGGACGTGCCCGCAGGCGGGCGCCGTACCATTCCTGAAGTTGAAAGCAGGACAGCCTGCTCATGAACGGACCCGTTGTGCACGAACCCTCCACTCCCGCCTCCTGGCGCGTCGCGCTGCCGCACACCGCCGCGGCCGTGCCGGTCGCCCGTGCGCTGGTCCGCAGGGCGCTGGCCGAGCAGGAGCACACCGCCGACTGCGACACGGCGGAGCTGCTCACCGCCGAGCTGGTCGCCAACGCCGTCGAGCACACGACGGGCCGGACACCGATCGAACTGGTCGTGGAGCTGCTGCCGACCGGCTGCCGGGTCGAGGTGCACGACCCGGACCCGGACCCGCCCGGCGACCTCGTACGGCCGGTGGTGGAGCAGCCCGATCCCTGGCAGGAGCACGGGCGCGGGCTGCTGCTCATCCGCGCCCTCAGCTCCTCGTGCGGCCACCGGCCCACCGCGTCCGGCAAGGCGGTGTGGTTCCGGCTGCCGGTGGCGCCCGTGACGCCGGTACGGCAGCGGCCGGGCCGGTCGCCCTCGGGCCGCTAGCGGCCCAGCGTCGCCACCATGACCGCCTTGATCGTGTGCAGGCGGTTCTCCGCCTCGTCGAAGACCACGGAGTGCGGCGACTCGAAGACCTCGTCGGTGACCTCCAGGGAGTCCAGGCCGTACGTGGCGTGGATCTCGCGGCCCACCTTGGTGCCGAGGTCGTGGAAGGCCGGCAGGCAGTGCAGGAACCTCACGTCCGGGTTGCCGGTGGCCCGCAGGACGTCCATGGTCACCGCGTACGGGGACAGGGCGGCGATCCGCTCGGCCCAGACCTCCTTGGGCTCCCCCATGGAGACCCAGACGTCGGTGGCGACGAAGTCCGCTCCCCCGACCCCCTCGGTGACGTCCTCGGTCAAGGTGACGCGGGCGCCGCTGGTCTCGGCGAGCTTGCGGGCGTGGGCGACGATCTCCTCGGCGGGCCAGTAGGCCTCCGGGGCGACGATCCGGACGTCCATGCCCAGGAGGGCGCCGGTGACCAGGTAGGAGTTGCCCATGTTGAAGCGCGCGTCACCGAGGTAGGCGAAGGCGGTCTCCGTCAGCGGCTTGGCGCAGTGCTCGGTCATGGTAAGCACGTCGGCGAGCATCTGGGTGGGGTGCCAGTCGTCGGTCAGGCCGTTGTAGACGGGCACGCCCGCGTGGGCGGCCAGCTCCTCGATGCCCGCCTGGCTGTCCCCGCGGTACTCGATGGCGTCGAACATCCGGCCGAGCACCCGCGCGGTGTCCTTCACGGACTCCTTGTGGCCGATCTGCGAGCCGGACGGGTCCAGGTAGGTCGTCGAGGCACCCTGGTCGGCGGCGGCGACCTCGAAGGCGCAGCGCGTACGGGTGGAGGTCTTCTCGAAGATCAGCGCGATGTTCCGGCCACTGAGGTACCGCGTCTCGGTCCCGGCCTTCTTGGCGGCCTTGAGCTCGGCGGCCAGCTCGAGCAGACCGCGGAACTCCTCCCCGGTGAAGTCGAGCTCCTTGAGGAAGTGGCGGCCTGCGAGGGCGGTCGGGACTGTCGCCATGGGGGCGCTCCTGGTTGACGGGGTTGACGGGAGGGGGAATGGAACTGATCAGCGAACTGGAAGTCTATACGATCAGCGACATTTCTATGCAATACCCGTCGCCCCCCAGGATCTCCTCAGTGCACGGCGTCCCGCTGCACCGGACAGCTCATGCACCGCGGCCCGCCCCGGCCCCGGCCCAGCTCGCTCCCCGGGATCTCGATCACCTCGATGCCCTGCTTGCGCAGATGGGTGTTGGTGGTGGAGTTGCGCTCGTAGGCGATCACGACGCCCGGTTCCACCGCGAGGACGTTGCAGCCGTCGTCCCACTGCTCCCGCTCGGCCGCGTGCACGTCCTGGGTGGCGGTCAGCACCCGGATCTCGTTGAGCCCGAGCGCGGCGGCGATCGCGCGGTGCATGTGCTCCGGCGGATGGTCGGTGACCTTCAGCTCCTGGTCCCCGGCGCCCGGCTCGATGGTGTACGAGCGGAGCATGCCGAGCCCCGCGTACTGGGTGAACGTGTCCCCGTCGATCATCGTCATCACCGTGTCCAGGTGCATGAACGCGCGCCGCTTCGGCATGTCCAGCGCCACGATGGTGCGCGCCGAGCCCTCCGCGAACAGCTTGTGCGCGAGCATCTCGACCGCCTGCGGCGTGGTGCGCTCGCTCATCCCGATGAGCACGGCGCCGTTGCCGATGACCAGCACGTCCCCGCCCTCGATGGTGGACGGGTAGTCGGCCAGGCCCTCCGACCAGACGTGGAAGGACTCGTCCCGGAAGAGCGGGTGGTGCCGGTAGATCGCCTCGAAGTGGACGGTCTCGCGCTGCCGCGCCGGCCAGCGCATGGCGTTGATGGAGACCCCGTCGTATATCCAGGCGGAGGTGTCGCGGGTGAAGAGGTGGTTGGGCAGCGGCCCGAGCAGGAAGTCGTCGAGGTCCATGACGTGGAAGCGCACGGAGGTCGGCTCGGCGTGCGCCTCCAGGAACTCCCGCTTGGTCATCCCGCCGACGAGGGCCTCGGCGAGCTCACCCGTGGGCAGCGCCTCGAACGCCGCCCGGAGGTGGTCCGTGGCGAGCGGACCGTACTCCTTCTCGTCGAAGACCTTGTCCAGGATCAGCTTCTTGGCCGCCGGGATCCTGAGGACGTCGGTGAGCAGGTCGCCGAAGAGGTGGACGATCACCCCGCGGTCGCGCAGGGCGTCCGCGAACCCGTCGTGCTCCAGACGCGCCCGGCGCACCCACAGCACGTCGTCGAAGAGCAGGGCGTGCTTGTTGCTGGGGGTGAGCCGCTTCAGCTCCAGATCCGGCCGGTGCAGGATGACCCGGCGCAGCCGCCCGGCCTCGGAGTCGACGTGGAATGCCATGTCTCCATCCTGACCGTTCGGGCGCGTTTCACCCCTCGGCAGCCCTGATCGGCACAGGTGGGCGAGGGTCTCGTGCGTCACACCGGGGCCCTCGCCCCCTCCGCCCCGGAGCCTTACAGCCGCGGGTCCACCGGCTCCGACTCCAGCGCCAGCACCCCGAACACCGCCTCGTGCACCCGCCACAGCGGCTCGCCCTCGGCCAGCCGGTCGAGCGCCTCCAGGCCCAGGGCGTACTCCCTGAGGGCGAGCGACCGCTTGTGGTTCAGGAAGCGGCCGCGCAGCCTGGCCAGGTTGTCCGGGCGGGTGTACTCCGGGCCGTAGATGATCCGCAGGTACTCCCGGCCGCGGCACTTGATGCCGGGCTGGACCAGACGGCCCTTACCTCCCCCGCTCTCGGCTTCGCTCGAGCGGGGGGACCCCCACCGCACCACCGCCCCGACCGGCTTGACCACCATGCCCTCGCCGCCGCGGCCGGTCATCTCCAGCCACCAGTCGACGCCCGCCCGCACCGACTCCGCGTCCGCGGTGTCGACGTACAGCCGTCGCGTCGTCCGCAGCAGACCGGACCCGTCGTGCTCGACCATGCGGTCGATCAGGGCCAGCTGCTCGTCGTGCGGCAGTCCGGCCAGGCTGCGGCCCTGGACCGCGAGGATCTGGAAGGGGGCGAGCCGCACGCCCTCCAGCCCGTCCGTCGGCCAGCAGTACCGCCGGTACGCCGTCGTGAACGCCGCCGCGTCGGCCGCCCGCTCCCGCTGCCGCGCCAGCAGCCCGCCCACGTCCACGCCGCGCGCCGCCGCGCCCTCCAGCGCGGCCAGCGCGCCCGGGAACGCGGCGCCCGCGGCCGCGCCGACCGCCGCGTACTGCCTGCGCAGCAGCCCGGCGGCCTTCAGCGACCACGGCAGCAGCTCGGCGTCGAGCAGCAGCCAGTCGGTGCCGAGCCCGTCCCACAGCCCGGCGGCCGTCGCCGCCTCCCGCACCCGGCCGAGGACCTCCTCCGTGACGGTCGGGTCGTCGAAGAAGGGGCGGCCGGTACGGGTGTACAGCGCACCCGTCGGTCCGTTCGCCACACCCGCCGCACCCGACACACCGAAGCGCTCGCGCGCCACCTCCGCGTCCCGGCACACCAGTACCACCGCCCGCGAGCCCATGTGCTTCTCCTCGCACACGACCCGCTCGACCCCGTCCTGCCGGTACTGCTCGAACGCCTCGGCCGGGTGCTCCAGGTAGCCGTCCACTTTCGAGGTCGCGGTCGGCGCCATGGTCGGCGGGAGGTACGGCAGCAGCCGCGGGTCCACCGCGAAACGGCTCATGACCTCCAGGGCCGCCGCCGCGTTCTCCTCCCGGACCGCGATCCGCCCGGAGTGCCGGGTCTCGATCGTCCGGCGGCCGTGCACGTCGGCGAGGTCCAGCGGGCGTCCCTCGTGGCCGCCGGGTGCCTCCGTCGCGAGCGGCCTGGCCGGCTCGTACCAGACGCGCTCCGCCGGTACGTCGACGAGCTCGCGCTCCGGCCAGCGCAGCGCGGTGAGCCTGCCGCCGAACACGGCCCCGGTGTCCAGGCAGATGGTGTTGTTGAGCCAGGTGGCCGTGGGGACGGGGGTGTGGCCGTAGACCACGGCCGCGCGGCCCCGGTAGTCCTCCGCCCACGGGTAGCGCACCGGCAGGCCGAACTCGTCCGTCTCCCCGGTCGTGTCGCCGTACAGCGCGTGCGAGCGCACCCGGCCCGAGGTGCGGCCGTGGTACTTCTCCGGCAGGCCCGCGTGGCACACCACCAGCCGGCCGCCGTCGAGGACGTAGTGGCTGACCAGCCCATCCACGAACGCGCGCACCCGCGCGCGGAACTCCTCGCTCTCCCCCTCCAGCTGCTCGACGGTCTCGGCGAGACCGTGCGTGAGCTGGACCTTGCGGCCCTTCAGCCAGCGGCCCAGCTTGTTCTCGTGGTTGCCGGGCACGCAGAGGGCACTGCCCGCAGCCACCATGGACATGACACGACGCAGCACGCCCGGGGTGTCGGGGCCCCGGTCGACGAGGTCGCCGACGAAGACGGCCGTACGGCCCTCGGGGTGCACGCCGTCGACGTACCCGAGCTTGCCGAGCAGGGTCTCCAGCTCGGCCGAGCAGCCGTGGATGTCGCCGACGATGTCGAAGGGGCCGGTGAGGTGGGTGAGGTCGTTGAAGCGCTTCTCGGTGACGACTCCCGCCGCCTCGACCTCCTCCGCGCCGCGCAGCACGTGCACCTTGCGGAAGCCCTCGCGCTCCAGGTGCCTGAGCGAACGGCGCAGCTCACGCGTGTGCCGCTGGATGACGTGGCGCGGCATGTCGGCCCGGTCGGCGCGGCCGGCGTTGCGAGCCGCGCACACCTCCTCGGGCACGTCGAGCACGATCGCGATGGGCAGCACGTCGTACTGCCGGGCCAGGTCGATCAGCTGCTTGCGGGCGCCCTGCTGCACGCTGGTCGCGTCGACGACGGTCCGGCGGCCGGCCGCGAGCCGCTTGCCCGCTATGTAGTGCAGGACGTCGAAGGCGTCCCCGCTGGCGCTCTGGTCGTTCTCGTCGTCGGCGACGAGCCCCCGGCAGAAGTCGGAGGAGATGACCTCGGTGGGCTTGAAGTGCCTGCGGGCGAAGGTGGACTTGCCGGAGCCGGAGGCGCCGACGAGCACGACGAGGGAGAGGTCGGTGACGGGCAGGAGGCGCCCCTGCACCGCCTCGGTACGGATGTCGGTCTCCGTCATGCCGCTGTCGCCTCCTTCTCGGTTCCGGTGGTGCCTCGCGTGGTGGTGAACACGGCCATCTGTGTGGGCGGTCCGACCTCGGGGTCGTCGGGGCCGACCGGCCGGAGCTCCACCGCGTAGCCGTGCCGCGTCGCGACCGCCTCCGCCCAGGCCCGGAACTCCTCGCGGGTCCACTCGAAGCGGTGGTCGCCGTGGCGGACGTGCCCGGCCGGGAGGGTCTCCCAGCGGACGTTGTACTCGACGTTCGGCGTGGTGACGAGCACGGTACGGGGGCGGGCCGAGCCGAACACCGCGTACTCGAGGGCGGGCAGCCGCTCCTCGTCGAGGTGCTCGATCACCTCGCTGAGCACCGCGGCGTCGTACCCCTTGAGGCGGCTGTCGGTGTACGTGAGTGAGCCCTGGAACAGGCTGACCCGCGAGGACTGCCGCTCCCCCATGCGCTCGATCCGCAGCCGGCGCGCGGCGACGGTCAGCGCGCGCACCGACACGTCGACGCCGACGATCTCGGTGAAGCGCGGTTCCTTCAGCAGGGCCCGCACCAGCTGGCCCTGCCCGCAGCCGAGGTCGAGCACCCGCCCGGCGCCGGCCTCCCGCAACGCCCCGAGGATCGCCTCCCGGCGCTGCACGGCGAGCGGCGTGGGTTTCTCGTCGGCCTCCGTCCCGCTCTCCTCGGCTACCGCGTCGTCGATTCTCTCCGTCACCGCGTTGTCGATCTCCTCGACCTCGCTGTCGTCCGCCTCGGCCAGCCGGACCAGCTCCAGCCGCTCCATCGCCCGGCGCGTCAGCGACCAGCGGCGCGACAGGTAACGACTGGTGATCAGCTTCTGCTCCGGGTGGGCGGGCAGCCAGCCCTCACCGGCCCGCAGCAGCTTGTCGACCTCGTCGTCCGACACCCAGTAGTGCTTGGCGTCGTCGAGGACCGGCAGCAGGACGTACAGGTGCCGCAGCGCCTCGGCCAGGGTCAGCGCCTCCGACTCCAGCACCAGCCGTACGTAACGGGAGTCGCCCCACTCGGGGAACTCGGTGTCCAGCGGCACCGCGTCGACGGTCACGGCCCAGCCGAGCGGTTCGAACAGCCCGCGCACCAGGTCGGGGCCGCCACGCGCGGGCAGCGCGGGTATCTCCACGCGCAACGGACGCGGCTCGCCCGGCAGTTCGGGGCGGGCCCGGCAGGTGCCCTTCAGCGCGCTGGAGAAGACCCCGCTCAGCGCGACGGCGAGCAGCGAGGAGGCCGCGTACGGGCGGTCGTTGACGTACTGCGCGAGCGCGGCGTCGGGGGCGCCGCCGCGCCCCTTGCCCTTGCCGCGCCGGACCAGCGCCACGGCATCGACCTCCAGCAGCAGCGCCGCCGTGCAGCGCTCGTCGCTCGCCTCGGGGTAGAGGACGTGCGCCGTGCCGTAGGAGGTGGGGAACGCCTGCGCGTTGTCGGGATGCTTGTGCAGCAGGTGACCGAGTTCGGTCGCGGGGCGTTCGGGGGTGCCGGTGGTGCCGATCGTCAGGAACATCCGGAGGACCTCTTCCGAGGGAGCTCTTGGGGTAGTCGTGTCCAGGGGGGTCGCCGTACGCACGAACGCCCCCAGGAGGTGATCCTGGGGGCGCGGCAGGACGACTCCGGTCACCCTCCCACAGGCCGCCCGACCGGCGCCTTTGTTTATTCGCGCGCGGTCACGCGGTCGCGCGGCCTGGTGGCCGAGTGGCCGAGTGGCCGAGTGGCCGGGTGCGCTGGGAGCAGGTGGCGGACCTACCGGAGCTGCGACTGCACCTGGGAGGAGATCAGCTCCAGGTGGTCCAGGTCGTCGAGGTCGAGGATCTGGAAGTAGATGCGCTGGGCGCCGATGCCGGCGTACTGGCCGATCTTGTCGACGACCTCGGCCGGGGAGCCGGCCAGGCCGTTGGCCTTCAGCTCGTCGACCTCGCGGCCGATCGCGGCGGCGCGGCGGGCCACCTCGGCGTCGTCCTTGCCCACGCAGGCGACGAGCGCGTTCGAGTACACCAGGTCGTCACCCTTGCGCCCGGCCTCCTCGGCGGCCGCGCGCACCCGCTGGAACTGCCGCTCGCTGTCCTCGATCGAGGCGAACGGGATGTTGAACTCGTCCGCGTAGCGCGCGGCGAGCGCCGGGGTGCGCTTGGCACCGTGGCCGCCGATCAGCACGGGCACCTTGGCCTGCGCGGGCTTGGGCAGCGCGGGCGAGTCGGTCAGCTGGTAGTGGGTGCCGTCGTGGCTGAAGGTCTGGCCGACCTCCGTCGCCCACAGGCCGGTCACGATGGCCAGCTGCTCCTCCAGGCGCCCGAACTTCTCCTTCGGGAACGGGATGCCGTACGCCTTGTGCTCCTCCTCGAACCAGCCCGCGCCCAGGCCCAGCTCCACGCGGCCGCCGGACATCTGGTCCACCTGCGCGACCTGGATGGCGAGGACGCCGGGCAGCCGGAAGGTACCGGCGGTCATCAGCGTGCCGAGCCGGATGCGCTTGGTCTCACGGGCGAGTCCGGCGAGGGTGATCCACGCGTCGGTGGGGCCGGGCAGGCCGTCCGCCGATCCCATGCGCAGGTAGTGGTCCGAGCGGAAGAAGGCGTCGAAGCCCAGGTCCTCGGTGGCCTTGGCGACGGTGAGGAGGGTCTCGTAGGTGGCGCCCTGCTGGGGTTCGGTGAAGATGCGAAGATCCATGCCCCCATCCTGCACGCTCGCGGACGGACCGACGTAACCGGTGTCACCAGGTCACCCCCACCCCGGTCGGGTGAAAACGCGTCAACCGGGGCCCTCGCCGAGTCCGGGGCCAGTGACCCGGCCGAACGGTCCTCGTTGGCGTGGGCGGAGCCGGACCGCCCGGCACCCGTCACCGGCGGCCGCTGCCGGGACGTTCGCCGACCGGCCCCGCTCCCGGGGCCGGGGGCCTCAGGAGGCCGTGATGTCCCAGGAAGCCGGAGCCACAGCCGGAGCCGCAGCCGTGCCGCAACAGACCGGTACCGCGCAGCCCAGAGGGCTGCTGCAGCAGATGGAGGAGCTGATGGCGGCCCTCAACGCCGACCTCACCCAGCTCGGCGCGGACCTCTCCACCTCCTCCGCCACCCGGCCCGCCCCGGCGGACACCCTGCCGAGGATGCCGGCAGGCACATCGGCGGACATCCTGGCGAACGGGAACGGCACCGGTACCGGCACCGATTGAGGACGTCCGGCCCCCTTCCCGTTCCCGTTCCCGTCCCCGCCATCAGGCACCGCGCCCGGCCGAGCAGCCGGGCGTTTTCTGTGGGGCGGGGCAGTATCGCGGGCCGGGCTGAGGGCTGCGCCCCGCCGGGAGTAGCGTCATGAGCATGGTTGACCTTCGTTCCGTGCTCCGGCTGGCGGCCTTCCCCGCGACCTCCGACGGGGGCGAGCCCACCGGGGGCAATCCCGCCGGCGTCGTCCTGGACGCGCGCGGCATGTCCGACGCCGAGATGCAGGCCGTCGCGGCGGAGGTGGGATACGCCGAGACCGCGTTCGTCGTAGGGCCCCCGGACGACGGCCGGCCCCGGCACGTGGGCATGCGGTACTTCTCGCCCACCGCCGAGGTCCCGTTCTGCGGGCACGCCACCGTGGCGACGGCCGTGGCGCTGGCCCGGCGGACCGAGGCCGACGCCTTCGTGTTCGAGACGCCCGCCGGGGACGTACGCATCGACCTCACCCGGACCGGCGGTGAGGTGGTCGCGTCGTTCACGAGCGTGCCGCCCCGGGTGGAACCGATCGGGACGGACGTCCTCGCACGGCTCCTGGACATCCTCGGGCTCACGTACGACGACTTCGATCCCGTCCACCCGCCCCGGCTGGCCTTCGCCGGCAACACCCACCCGGTCCTCGTCCTCGCCGACCAGGACACCTTCGACGGGTTCACCTTCGCTCCGGACGTCCTGCGCACGCTGATGGACGAGCAGCGGTGGATGGGCACGGTCACCGTGCTGAAGCCGCTCGGCGAGCAGGAGTTCGAGGCACGGAACCTCTTCCCGGTCGGCACGATCACCGAGGATCCGGCCACGGGGTCGGCGGCCGCGTCCGTCGGCGCCTACCTCCGCGACACCGGACTGCTGCCGGTGCCCGGCACCCTCACGATCCACCAGGGCCGGCACGTGGGACACCCCAGCCTGCTGCGCGTGGCCGTCCCGGCCGAGGGCGGCATCACGGTCTCCGGGACGGCCACCGTGATCACCGCCTAGGGCGCTTCTGACGGATTCCGTGGGAGGAGGAGCGGCGTTCGGTGCGTGCGCTGGGGTGCCCCCTCTGGGGGAGTGCGGCGCGGAGGGTCATGTGGCGGAGCCACCCGGCCCTTCGTGCCGTGCGGTGAGTGGGGGTCCCCCTGCTCGAAGAGCTTGGGGGAGCGTGCCGGGCGTCGCGACGCCGCGGAGATCCGTCAGAAGCGCCCTAGGGCCTGTTGCGTCACCCCGCCTCCCGCTCGGGCAGCGCCTGGTCCCTGGCCGCCAGGCGGCGCAGCATCTCCAGCACCCGGTCCCGCGCCTCGTCGGCCGCGTCGATGGCCTCCATGCACTGCCAGTAGGTCGCCTCGTCGGCCGCCGCGCAGGCCGTGCCGACGAGCGCTATGCCGACCTCGCCGAGGAGGCCGCCGAGGCAGAGCAGCGCCTGGCGGGCGTCCCCCAACTCGGTGAGCTGGGCGGCGCGCAGGTCGTCGACCGTCAGCGTCGGGGTGTCGAGGACCCCGCATCCTCTGCCCGACAACTCGGTCAGTCCGAGGGCCTCGCCCCGCAGTTCGGGAGGTCCCGACACCGCCAGGCGGCTGCCTATCGCCTGGGCCAGGGCCTGGGCCTGCCAGGCCTCCGTCATGACGTCGCGCTGTTCTCCGCTTCCCGCCAGGGCACGCCTGCTCGCCACGATGAGCCGCACCGCGTCCATGCGCTGTCCCCGTCTGTCCGACGCACTCTTCGCACGTCCGTCCGAACTCCGCTACCACTACCCAGAGTGAAGGCAGGTGGGACGAATAGCCAGGGGAAGACCGAAATCTGTGGACAACGAGTTGACCGTGGACAACTTCATGACTCCGTAGAGTGACGAACTGGAGGCGGGGCTCCTTCCGTTCGCTCACCGGAATTGACCATTCCGCTCTGGGCGCCCGCCGGGAACCTCCGCTCGTTACGGTCGATCTTGGCGTCCAGGGCCGCCAGCGCGTCGACGCCGAGCACCTCGCACAGCTGGAGCAAGTACGCCAGCACGTCGGCGACTTCGTCCCGTACGCGGTGGGCCGTCTCCCCGTCGTCCATCACGCGCGCCGACTCCTCCGGGGTCAGCCACTGGAAGATCTCGACGAGTTCGGACGCCTCGACGCTCAGCGCGGCGACGAGGTTCTTGGGGGTGTGGTACCGCTGCCAGTCGCGGGCCGCCGCGAAGTCCGCGAGCCGCCGCTGCAGGGCCGCCAGGTCCAGTTCAGTCACAGGTTCCACCACAGGGTTCATCACAGGTTCCGTCACGGGGTCCGTCACGGGGTCCGTCCGGGGTCCAGATGTACCACCCGGCCGGAGACGGCCCGTCCGGCGGCCCGTCAGCCGTCCAGGTCCACCACGGCCGCCCCCTGCACCCCACGCACCTCGGCGGCCGCGGCGACGTCGCTCACCGCCCCCACCAGCCGGATGTGCCCGCGCTCGCCCACCCGGGCCGCCAGCCGGACCAGTTCGCCGGTCTGCCGGGCGTCCAGGGCGCGGTCGAAACCGTCGGCCAGGACGGTCAGCCCCTGGAGGGCCGCGGGCACCTCGCCCACCGGGTCCACCTCCAGCACCCCGGGCCCGGTCATCAGCACCAGGGCGAGCGCCAGGTACCGCAGTTCGCCGTCGCCGAGCAGCGCCAGCGGGGTCCGCGTGCCGTCGCCCCGGTCCAGCAGCGCCCGTACCGTACCGTCGCCCAGTACCTCCGCCGACACGTCCGCCACCCGGCCCGCGCACCCGGCGTGCACCGCCTCCACGAGCCGCGCGTGCCGCCGGGCGCACTCCGTGCGCGTACGCAACAGCACCTCGGCGAGGTTGTCGCAGCCACGCAGCAGCCGGCCCGCGCGGAGCGGCACCGGGGCGCGCATCGTCCCAGGCCGCGGATCGCACGGGAAGACGGACCGCAGGGCGACCACCATCTGCTCGGCCGCGGCGAGCACCCGGCGCTGGCCGTCGGTCCGGCCCGCCACGCGCAGCGGCAGCAGGGCCGTACCGAGCAGGTCGTCGGGGAGGGGACCGCGGGTGACGGGCGACGATCCCGCGGTGTGCCAGGCCGCCTGGACGACGGGGCGGCCGGGGTCACGCAGGGCCGTCTCCAGCAGGATCCGTCCGCCCCCGGTCAGCCGCTCGCCGACGACGCGCAGGTCGGGCTCGGCCTGGACGGCCACGTCGAGCCGTACGGGACCCTCCGGGCCGTCGGCCGTACAGCCGATGCGGAAGCCGCGCCGCCGCTGGGCGTCGGGCCGGGCCCGTTCGGGCACGCACGCGGCCGGCTCCGGGAACACCTCGCGCAGCGCGGCCCCGCCGCCGAGCCGGGCCAGCGCCTCGACGGCCCGCAGCGCGGTGGACTTGCCGCTGCCGCTGCGTCCGGCGAGGAAGGTCAGCGGTCCCAATGGCAGGACCGCGCCGCGGTGCCCGGCGAAGGCGGACAGCCGCAGCTCGGTGAGGCCGGGCCGGTCGGGACGCGCCGCCCCGGCCGGTGCCACCGGGTCGGGTGCGGTTTCCGTACGGGGACGGGGCGTGGACGGGAAGGAGACGGGCGGCACGGAGGGGACGGGCGGCACGGAGGGGACGGGCGAGGCGGTCATGGGCGGACGGTAGGTGCCGGTCGGCCGGGCGAACCGTTCCACCCTCATGCCCTTCGCACGATCGAGGGACGGCCCAGGGCGGCGGGTAGGCGCGTGGCCCGGCGCCCCAAGGCCCCGGGCGTCAGGCCCCGTCGATCCACCGGCGCATCCGACACGCTCCACGCCGCGCACCTGCCCGCACACCGCTTCCGCGCACTGTCACGCCGTCACATCGTCATGCCGTCACACCAGGTCGCCACAGCCGTCACAGCCGTCACAGCCGTCACAGACCGGGAACCCCGGCCCCCTCCATCAGCCCCCGCACCTCGGTGCCGGGCGGAGTGAGCAGGAACACATTCCGGTCGACGCGATGCATCCCGCTGCCCAGTCCGAAGACGACGCCCGTACTGAAGTCCAGCACCCGTTTGGCGACCTCGCCCTCGGCACCCGTGAGATCCAGCAGCACCGGTATCCCGGCCATCAGGGTCTCGGCGACGTCGCGGGCGTCGGCGAACACGTTCACCCGCAGGACGACGAAACGGCGCCGCGACTCGGTCTCGGCGTCAGGGATCGAGCGGTGACCGACTGCGGACGGCCATGCGTCCCGGCCCCGCAGCGGCACGACCTGGGCGAGCCCTTCCCACTGTTCGTCGGTGACATCGTGGCTGTTCACCGGCCCTCCCCCTGGGTCGCACTGAAAGTCTGCACCAGCCAATTCTTACGCAAGGTCACCCGTTCGGCCGAACAACGACACGGACCGCTACGCCCCCATTCGGCACAACGGCCGGAACCCACCCCCGCGTGCGTGCAACCGGTAGCGGCCCGTCGGCCGGCCGGTCACAGCGCCACGAGGGTCGTATCGGTCACCCAGACAATGGTTCACACGGCGGTGCCGTCGGTGAGGTCCAGTTCGGCCGCCGCGTGCGGGATGATCTCCGCGATCAGGTCCGGTACCCGGCCGCAGGAGATCAACACGTGCGGCCGACGGCCGGACGAGGTGATCTCCCTCACCGTACCTGGCCCTGTGTTGCGTGGGTTCCCCCCGGGTCGCTTCCGCGCACGGGAGCCGGCACGGACACCGCTTCCGGGGACGATGGCCGCTTCAGGTGCGGTCGATGTGCACGTTGGTCGACTTCACGCGGGCGGTGGCCTGCATGCCGACCTCCAGACCCAGCTCCTCGACGGCCTCCCGGGTCAGCAGGGAGACCAGCCGGTGCGGGCCGGCCTGGATCTCGACCTGGGCGGCGACGTCGCCGAGCTTGATGGCCGTGACGATGCCGGGGAACGCGTTGCGGACCGAGGTGTACGGCTCCTCCTCGCCCGCACCGCCGGACCCGCCCTGCGCGAGCTCCACGGAGAAGGCCGCGAGGTCCCGTCCCGCGATGAGGCGGCGCCCGCCCTCGTCCCGGTGGGTCGCGATCCGCCCGGCGTCCGCCCAGCGTCGAGCGGTGTCCGGGCTGACGCCCAGCAAGCGCGCCGCCTGGCCGATTGTGTAGGACTGCATGTGCGGAAGAATAGAACGATGATCCCGGACCCACCGGATCGACCGGGCCGCCGACGATTGCGGTGGCGGTGGCGGTGGCGGTCGGACGTTGCTGCCTCCGGGGGAGGCGGTGCGACCGTGCGGCCGTGTGACACGACAGGACCGGCCGCTTCCAGGCAAGAGTGGGGGGTCGCATGCCGCTGGCCGCGTGCGACTTGCCGCACGCCACCTGTCACCGAGGCTGGGAGTACCCCATGAGCGTTCGCGTCGCCGTGATCTACTACAGCGCCACCGGCAACGTCCACCAGCTGGCCGAGGCCGTCGCGGCCGGCGCCGCCGCCCGCGACGCCGAGGTCCGGCTCCGCCGGGTGCCCGAACTGGCGCCCGACTCCGCCGTCGACGCCAACCCGGCCTGGCGCGCACACGTGGACGCCACCAAGGACCAGGTGCCCGAGGCCACCCTGGAGGACCTGGAGTGGGCGACCGCGTACGCCTTCGGCACCCCGACCCGGTTCGGCAACGTGAGCTCGCAGCTCAAGCAGTACATCGACCTCACCGGCGGTCTTTGGCAGGCGGGCGTGTTCGCCGGCAAGCCCGCGACGAGCTTCACCTCCGCCATGAACCGCCACGGCGGCCAGGAGTCCACGCTCCTGTCCCTGAACAACGTCTTCTACCACTGGGGCTGCGTCATCGTCCCGCCCGGCTACACCGACCCGCTCCTCTACGCGGCCGGCGGCAACCCGTACGGCACCAGCTGGCCCAGCGGCGGCGGAGAGGGCCCGGACGCCCCCACCCTGGAGGCGGCCCGCTACCAGGGGCGCCACCTGGCGGACATCGCGGAGCGGTTGCGGCAGGGCTGAGGCGCGCCGTGCCGTGGGAAGGCCTCGTTCAACGTCCCGACGACACAGGGTGGTCGACCTGGCTCATGTACTCGAGTGGCGGAGCCGCCCGGTCCCATCAGCATGCGCGCCTACTCACAGGTACGTGCCGATGAGCGCCGGCAGTTGCGTCGTCTCAATTCGTCCGGGCGCCGTCACCATCACCGTCGTCCGTACTCGCCGTCCCCCGCATGATGTGGCCGACGGCAGGAGCCAGCGCACCGGTCGCGACCGTCCACAGCCGCCAGGCACCGTCATCCTGCACCAGCAGCAGGGCGGCCAGGCAGCCGAGCGCCAGTAGCCATCCCACGACCACCGGCACGGACGCGGTCGCCAGCCAGCCCGCCCCGAGGTCCAGCGTCCGCGCCTCACGCTCCGGATCCGGACGGGCCGGAACCGTGCGCCTCGCGTCCATGACCTGCTCGCCCACCTTGGATCGCGTCGTTGATGTCCTCGATATCGTCGGCCGCCCCCTCCGGGCCCTTCGCCGCCTGCTCGAAGAGCGGCACGGTCTCGTCGACCACCGCACCCGTCTTCTCCCAGTGCACACGGAAGGCCTCGGCGCCCTCACCCCGAAGTCCCGAGCCGATGCTCCGAGCGAGCCAGCCGTCTCCGCGGCCAGTTCGGTAGAGGCCGACGTGACTTCTTCGGACTCGGTCAAGAACCCGAATCCGTCGTTGATCTGCTCCGCCCCCGTCTTGCCCCCGAAGCTCTTGACCGCACTGGTCAAGTCGTACGCTCGCGTATCGAACGCATGCGCCAATTTCGCCAGTTCTTGCGTGTCGACGAAGAAGTCGTCGGACATGCGTCGCTCTGCGCCCCGTCCCGCTGATCCTCATAACGGGAGAGCGCACTCCCGCGCGCGGGGAGACTACCTTCGACGCCGCCGCACAAGGGGTCGGGCCAGATTCCTGAGACCACTCCTGCACAGCGCATTCGAAAGACGAGCCGGGCGGTCGCTCACCCCTTCAGCGCGTCGACCGCGTCCTCGGTGCTCGCGTACAACGTGAACACCTGGTCCAGCCCCACCACCCGGAACACCCTGTCCATCGCGGGACCCAGCCCCGCGACCGAGAAGGACGAGCCCGCGGACTCGGCGCGCTGGAACGCGGTGATGATGACGGTCAGGCCCGTGGAGTCGCAGTACTCCAGGCCCGACAGGTCGAAGACGAAGTCCGTGTCCGGACCGAAGGGGACCTCTCCGACGGCCTGGGTGAGGCTGGGGGCGGTGTAGTGGTCCAGCTCCCCGGCCACGTGCAGCACGACGGGCCCCGCGGGGTGGTGCTGTCGGGTGATGGCCAGAGTGCCCTCTATGTCGGTCACCGTGTCTCCTGTGCTGCGGGTGTGCGGCGTGTGTGCTGTTGGTGTGGTCCAGTACGAAGCAGAACATGCCGGGCACCGCGCCCGCCATCTCGGTCCGCCGCCCCTGTCCCACGGCCCCCGTCCCACGGCCCCGGACGTGGGCTCCGGGCGAGGTCCCCGGACCACGGTTTCGCGTGCCGCACGACTGCCTCACCGTGCGACCCTGTCCTCATGCCCTGCCTGCAGGGTTCCCCGGTGATTGGCTTATCCTACGAAGTCGCAACAGCTCGCATAGAGCAGCACCGGGACTCGGGGGAGCCCCGTCCTCCGCAGGAACGCACTCGGCTCGCCCCACGGCCTGCCGACGCCCCCCTGCCGCGCTGCCGACGTGCGTGATCGGCACGGGTGAGGGCCCGAGGGCTGGGCCGGCATGATCGGAAGGGTGTGGCGTGGCACGATCTGACGACGCTGAGCACGAGCTGCCTGCGGCAGTCGGGGGCGGCGTGTTCGACGCGGACCGGGAGGTCGGCCGGGATCTTGCCGAGGTGGACTGGGCGGCCACCCCGCTCGGCCCGCCGGAGGAGTGGCCGCAGAGTCTGCAGACGGCCGTGAGCATCCTGCTCTCCTCACGGTTCCCCATGTGGATGGCGTACGGGCCCGAGCTGACCTTCTTCTGCAACGCCGCCTACCGCCGCGACACGCTGGGCCGCAAGTACCCGTGGGCGCTGGGCCGGCCGGCGAGCGAGGTGTGGGCGGAGATCTGGGGCGACATCGGCCCCCGGATCGACACGGTGCTCAGCACCGAGGAGGCCACGTGGGACGAGGGCCTGCTGCTGTTCGTGGAGCGGTCCGGCTACCCGGAGGAGAGCTACCACACGTTCTCCTACAGCCCGCTGTGGGACGACGCAGGCGCCGTGGTCGGCATGCTGTGCGTGGTCAGCGAGGAGACCGAGCGGGTCATCGGCGAGCGCCGGATGGCCACCCTGCGGGACCTGGGCTCCGACCCCAGCGTGGTCCGTACCGAGCAGGAGGTGCTGTCCTTCGCCGACCGGCAGCTCGCCCGGAACCGGCGGGACCTGCCCTTCACGCTGACCTACCTCTTCGACGACGCCGACGGCGGCACCGCCCGGCTGGTCGGCACGACCGGCATGCCGGCCGGACACCCGGCCGCCCCGGCGCTCGTACCGGCCGACGTGCCCGACGGGGTGTGGCCGGCGGCGGCCCTGGCGCGCGGCGAGGCGACGGTCGTGCAGCTCACCGCCGACCCCTACGGCGAGCTGCCGCACGGCGACTGGACCGAGCCGCCCGCGCAGGCGCTCGTGGTGCCGCTGCTCCAGCAGGGCAGCGCCCCGTACGGCTTCCTGGTGGCCGGGCTGAATCGTTACCGCGCGCTGGACCAGGGCTACCGCGGCTTCGTCGAGCTGACGGCCGGGCACATCGCGTCCGGCATCGGCAGCGCCCGCTCCTACCAGGCGCAGCAGCGCCGGGCGGAGGAACTGGCCGAGCTGGACCGGGCCAAGACCACGTTCTTCTCCAACATCAGCCATGAGTTCCGTACCCCGCTGACCCTGATCATGGGACCGGTGGAGGAGCTGCGCACCCAGCTCGCCGGAGCGGACGCGCGGGTGCGGCAGGAACTGGAGCTCGTCCACCGCAACGGCCTGCGGCTGGGCAAGCTGGTCAACACGCTCCTGGACTTCTCCCGCATCGAGGCGGGCCGTATGCAGGCCGGCTACGAGCCGGTCGACCTGTCCGCCGTCACCGCCGAACTGGCCAGCGTCTTCCGTTCCGCGATCGACCGGGCCGGGCTCGCCTTCCACGTCGACTGCCCGCCGCTGGACGAGCCGGTGTACCTCGACCGCGGCATGTGGGAGAAGGTGATGCTCAACCTCCTCAGCAACGCGCTGAAGTTCACCTTCGACGGGGAGATCCGGGTCACGGTGGGCGCCGAGGACGGTCACGCGGTGGTCACCGTGGCCGACACCGGCATCGGCGTGCCCGAGGCGGAGATCCCCCGGCTGTTCGAACGGTTCCACCGCATCGAGCACGCCCGCTCCCGCTCGAACGAGGGCAGCGGGATAGGACTGGCCCTGGTGCGGGAGCTGGTCGGCCTGCACGGCGGCACCATCACCGCCGCCAGCGTCGAGGACGAGGGCACCTCCTTCACCGTGCGGCTGCCCTTCGGCAACGCCCACCTGCCCGCCGAGTCGGTGGTGTCCGCGGCGGGCACCACCGCGTCCTCCACCGCCGAGCCCTACGTGCAGGAGGCCCTGCGCTGGCTGCCCGACGAGCACACGGCCGACGCGCCGGCCGCGGGCACCGGGGCGGCCGGCCCGGCCGCCCCCACCCCACCCGCCTCCGCCCCGGGCACCTCGACCCCGGACGCCTCCGTCCCGCCCGCCTCCGGGCCGGCGGACACCGGCCTCGACTCCGCCTTCCGGACCCCCGGGCCGGCGGTCCAGGCGAGGGTGCTGGTGGCCGACGACAACACCGACATGCGCGAGTACCTCGTCCGCATCCTCGCGGGCGCCGGTTACGAGGTCACCGCGGTCAACGACGGCGTGGAAGCCCTGCAGGCCGTCCGCCGGGACCCGCCTGACATGGTCGTGAGCGACGTGATGATGCCGCGGCTGGACGGGCTGCAGCTGGTCACGACCCTGCGCAACGACCCGCGCACCGCCTCCGTGCCCGTCCTGCTGCTGTCGGCCCGCGCCGGGCAGGAGGCCTCCATCGAGGGCCTGCAGGCCGGGGCCGACGACTACCTCGTCAAGCCGTTCGCCGCCGCCGAGCTCCTCGCCCGGGTCCGCGCCAACGTCGAGCTGGCCCGGCTGCGCACCCACCACGCCCGCTGGCGGACCGCGCTGATCGACTCCCTGCAGGAGGCGTTCTTCGTCTGCGACGAGGACGGCGCCGTGATCGAGATCAACGCGGCGTTCAGCGACACCCTCGGCTACGGTCCGGAGGGCCTGCCCTACGCGCCGGTCCACCCCTGGTGGCCGGACCCCGAGAGCGACGCCGAGGCGTACCGGCAGGTCGGTGAGGCCTTCTCGCTGCTCCTCGACCGGCCCAAGGGCTCGTACACCATTCCGGTCACCCACCAGGACGGGCACCGGGTATGGGTGACGGCCACCTTCAACGACGCCCAGGATCCCGTCACCGGCCGTCGCGTCACCGTGGGCACCTTCCGCGACGTCACCGCCGAGCACTACGCCGTCCAGCGGGAGACCGCGCGGGCCGCGCTCAGCACGTCCCTGTCCCAGGCCACCAGCCTGTCGGGGGCGCTGTCCGGGGCGCTGGGCGAGCTGAAGAGCCTGTGGCACGCCCGCTCGGTCGTCGCCGCCGTCTTCGACGGGGGCGACACACCGAAGCTGACCTCCACCGACGCCGACGGCCGCTGGGAGGACCTGTCCGCCGGGCAGCGCGCGGCCCTCGCGGACCTGCGCGACCGGCCCTCCCTCACCCCGGTCGCCGACGCCACCGGCGCCGGGGTGCTGCTGGAGCACCCGGACGGGCCGCTGGTCCTCTGGATCGACCTGGGCGAGCACCGGCCCTTCACCGACGAGGACCAGCTGCTGCTGTCGCTGCTGGCCGGTCACCTCGCGCAGGGACTGGTCCGGGCGCACCAGATCGACCAGCAGCGGGAGACCGCGATCGCGCTGCAGCGCGCCATACTCGGCCCGTCCCGGCTGCCCGACGGCTTCGCCGTGCGGTACGAGCCCGCCACCCGTCCCCTGGAGGTCGGCGGCGACTGGTACGACACGGTGTCCCTGCCCGACGGCCGGATCGGCATCGTCGTCGGCGACTGCGTCGGCCGCGGTCTGGAGGCGGCCACCGTGATGGGGCAGCTGCGCAGTGCCTGCCGGGCCCTCCTGCTGCAGGACGCTAGCCCCTCGCAGACGCTGATGGCCCTGGACCACTTCGCCGCCGGCATCCCCGGCGCGATGTGCACCACGGTCTTCTGCGGTGTCCTCAACCCCGAGACGGGGGACCTGACCTACTCCAGTGCCGGGCACCCGCCGGGCATCATGGTCCACCCCGACGGCAGCACCCAGCTGTTGGACGACGGGCGGTCGCTGCCCCTCGCCGTACGCCCCGGCCGGGTGCGGCCGGAGGGACAGTGCACGCTGCCGGCCCGCGCCACGCTGCTGCTGTACACCGACGGTCTCGTCGAACGCCGCCGGCGGTCGCTCGACGCGGGCATCAGCCAGGCCAGTGAGGCCGTGCAGCAGGGCCGTATGGAGGCCGTCGACGAGCTCGCCACGTACGTGATGAGCCGGCTCGCGCCCGCCGGCGGGTACGACGACGACGTCGCCCTGCTGCTGTACCGCCACCCGGCCCCGCTGGACATGACCTTCCCCGCCGAGTCGTCCCAGCTGGCGCCCGTCCGCAAGGCCCTGCGGAGCTGGCTGGGCCAGTGCGACCTGCCGGCGAACAAAGTGCAGGACATCCTCGTCGCCGCCGGGGAGGCGTGTGCCAACGCCATCGAGCACGGCCATCGGCACGCCCCCGGCGAGACGGTCCGGCTGCGCGCCGAGGCATTCGCCGACAACCTGCACCTCATCGTCGCCGACACCGGCCGGTGGAAGAACCCGCAGCCCGAGCTCAACGCCCACCGAGGCCGTGGTGTGGCCTTGATGCGGGCCATGATGCAGCAGGTCACCATCGTTCCCGGCCCGTCCGGCACCACCGTCGACATGCACACGAGGATCGCCTGATGACCACCGAGCTCACCCTGACCCCCGGGCGGCGCCCGGACGGCACCCAGCTGCTGACGGCCGTCGGCGAGATAGACATGAGCAACATCGGCAGTCTCACCGAGGCCCTCGATGGCCTGTCCGGTCCCCTCGTGCTGGACCTGACGGAGGTGGAATACCTCGACAGCGCGGGACTGAACGTGCTCTTCGCCCACGCCGACCGCCTGGAGCTCATCGCCACGCCCATCCTGGAGTCCGTGCTGACCATCTCCGGGCTCGCCGACCTGGCCACCGTGCACGGCCTGCGCCGCGGCGGCTCCGGAACAGGTCGATGACCTGGCTGCCCACCCGTTCGGGGCCACGGACGGCGGGCTCCGTCCCTCGGACGCGCGTTCCCCGCGGGCCGCTCCGGCGTCTGCCGCCCGAGGCGGTCCGGTGCGGGTACGGGCGAGGGAGCAGGGGGATACGTTGAGCCGACACGCAGCGGCGGTCGACCCGTCGGCCGGGCCGTGCCCGCAGCAGGGGCCGGTTCCCGTGCCGGACGAGCGGGCGGAGCGGGACCGGATCGCGGCGGTGCGCCGTTACGACGTCCTCGACACCCCGCAGGACGGCGCGTTCGACCGGGTGGCGGCGCTGGCCGCGCGGCTGCTCGACGTTCCCATGGCCTCGGTCACGCTCGTCGACACCGACCGCATCCGGTTCCTGGCCGTACACGGCCTGGAGGGCGTTGAGGGACTCGGCCGGGACGCAGGGCTGTGCGACTCGGCCATCCGGTGCGACGACACGCTGGTCGTCGTCCCGGACACCCTCCTGGACCCTGTCGCGGCAGACAACCCCCTGGTCACCGATGGACCCGGGGTGCGCTTCTACGCCGCCGCGCCGATCACCACCGGCGACGGTCACCGGCTGGGCACCGTCAACGTCCTCGACACGAGGCCGCGTGCCGTCACCGAGGACGAGGCCGCCCCGCTCGTCGACCTGGCCGCCCTCGTGATGGACCAGCTCGACGCGCGGCTGTCCGCGCTGCGCGCCCTCCGTGCCGAGCGGGAGCGGCGCGAGGCGGAGAGCCGGCGGGTGGCGCTGGAGCGGGCGCGCGCCGAGGCCGAGCGGGAGGCGCGGGAACGGGCGGAGAAGGACCGGGCCGCCGTCGCCGCGTTCGCCTCCACCCTGCAGCGCACCCTGCTGCCCCCGGCGCTCCCGGCCGTGCCCGGCCTGGAGCTGGCCTGCCACTACCGCACCGCCTCCGCGCACGAGGTGGGCGGCGACTTCTACGACGTCTTCCCCCTGGACGGCGAGCGGTGGGCGTTCTTCATGGGCGACGTGTGCGGCAAGGGCCCCGAGGCGGCGACCGTCACCGCCCTGGCCCGCCACACCCTGCGCGCCGCCGCCCGCATCGACCCCGACCCGGTGACCGCCCTGAGCGCCCTCAACACGGAGCTGCTCACCGACGTCACCGCCGGCAGCCGCTTCTGCACCACCGTGTACGGGGTCCTGGCGCCGCGCGGGACGGCCGGCTTCACGATCACCCTGGCCACCGGCGGGCACCCCCCGGCGTACCACCTCGCGGCCGACGACAGCGGCACGGTGTCGGCGCGGGCCGTACGGACCGAGGGCGGCATGCTCGTGGGTGCCTTCCCGCAGGCCCGCTTCGCCCGGACCACCTTTACCCTGAACCGGGGCGAAGCCCTGTTCCTCTACACCGACGGGCTGATCGAGGCGCGCACCGCCGAGGGCGCCATGCTCGGTGACGAGGGGCTGACCGGCTTCCTGCACCGGCGGACCGGTGTCCCGACCGCCACGGCCCTGGTGGAGGACGCCATCGCGCTGCTGGCCTCACTGCCCGACCAGGCGGGCGACGACGTCGCCCTGCTGGCCCTGTCCGTTCCCGGCGCCCAGGCCGCGCCGGAGACCGGTGTGAGCGCCACCGCCCGCACCACCGCACGTTCCGAGCACCACGGCCAGGAGTGATGACACCGACGTGACCGACACCCTTCGCCTCAGCGTCCAGCACCCCGGTCCGGGTCTCGCCGTCGCCACCGTAGTCGGGGACGTGGACCTGCACACGGCGCCCGTCCTGCGCGCGGACGCACTGCAGCTCATCGAGCAGGGCACCCCACGGCTGATCTTCGACCTCGCCCAGGTCGACTACTTCGACTCCACCGGCCTCAGCGTGCTCATCGGCATCTGGCACGCGGCCCAGGAGGCGGGCGGCTCCCTCACCCTCGCCGCCGTCCCCGGCCGCCTGTCCCGCATGCTCTCCCTCACCGGCGTGGACGCGCTGCTGCGGGTGCACACGACGCTGGAGGAGGCGCTGGCGGACCTGGGCGGCGACGCGGGCGCCGGGGTGGGCGCTGGCTGAGGACGCCCGAGCGGGCCGGCGTGGCGTAGCCGTGAAGCTCGACCGGGTGTGGTGGCTGCCCCCAGCGGACCCAGGAACCGGCTCGGCTCGCCGTGCCAGGTGACGGTGAGAGCGTCCCGGGCGCGGGTGGCGGTGACGGGGAACGCGGGACCCCGCCCTCGCCGACACCTCATCGGGACATGAGGACTCGAGGCGGTCAGCCATCCGACTGTTGCCACCGGTGCCACTGTCAGGCCGGTCGACTACTGTGCACATTCGCGCACAGTGATATCGGTCAGAACGGCTATCTGGCGCCAAGCAGTGCCGTACGGGGGTCTGACGGGGGATGGGCTACGTTCTGCCCGGCTGGCTGGACGAGATTCTCGACTTCATCGGAATCAACCGGCCGAATGTCGACGAGGACGACTACCGCGAGATGGCGGACGCGATGCGCGAGCTCGCGAACGCCTTCGACGATCACACGGGTGAGGCCCTGGCGGCGGTGAACCGTCTGCTCTCCTCCAGCGAGGGCTCGGCGGTGGACGCACTGCAGGACCACTTCGCCCAGGTGAGAGCCTCACACTTGGAGCAAGTGCCGGAGGTGTGACCGGCGGCCTGTCAGCCCTGCTCGGGGCGGCGCAGATCACGGCCATGCGGGAGGTGGTGCGCCGGATCGTCAAGGAGGCCGCCGACCAGATCGTCGAGCAGGTGATGGCGATGGTGACCGAACCGGTCGCCGCCAGGCTCGAAAGCAGACGGCGTGACGGTCGACAACCGCGCGACCGACGTGGCGGTCGAGACAGCCCGCGACGAGGACGGCTCGGTGGTCGTGTTCCCCGCGCTGCCCGCGTAGGCGCGCGGAGCGCTCTCAGGGGGTGAGGTCGATAACCCTCACCGGCTGCCCCTTCCAGACCTCGGGCGCGGTCGTGGCGACCACCGCCCCTCCCGGTCGTTCCGCCGTGGGCTCGGCCGCGTACCGCGTGTGAGCCTGGGCCCAGGAGGTGTCACGGGCCACAGCGAGCGCCGCGGACAGGTCCAGGTCGAGCACGGTGACACCGGGGAGCGCCGCGAGATGCTCCGCCGTGCCCGGCCGTATGCGGTCCGCCGACACCAGGGCACAGGCCGGGGCGTACAGGAACCAGCCGGCCTCCGCGTGCGCACGGTGGATGAGACGCGAGGCCAGTACATTGCCTTGCCCGGTCGCGAGCACCGCCGTGTCGTCCAGGACGATGTGAAGCTCTTCGGTCACCGTGCTTCCGCCCCACTCAGACGACGATCGAGTTCGAAGTCGAGATCAGCTTGTTCGGCCGCGCTCGGGTCGTAGCCGTTCCACGCGTGCAGGGCGTTACGGGCCTGCTCCGCCCGCGCCTCACGCTCCTCGGGAGTCAGCAGCGTTTCGGCAAGATGGGACAGATAGCCACGGAGGGACATGCCTTCGGAGGAAGCTATCCGGGCGAGCCTGTCGCGAGCTTCGGCGGGGATACGAACGTTGGCGTCGGACATGGATGCCTCCTCGATCGAACCCTGAAAGGCTACGGGTACGGGTACGGGTACGTACCCGTCCAGGTGGCGACCGCAGGCTCCGATCAGTGACCGTTACGCCCAGGTACGACGGGACTCCGGGACGGAGGGCGTATCGGTCCGTGCTCCGGCACGCGGGTACGGAGTCCACCGGCGGATGGTGCGGGAGGCCCTGGCCTCGGCATGGCCCGAACCCCGCAAGACGATGCCGCCCAGGAAAGCCCGGTCGGCTCAAGCCGTTCCAAGACGCAATCGACGACATCTTGCGGGCCGGCCTCGTTGTGCCCGCGTAAGCAGCGGCACACCATCAAGCGGATCTACGACCGGCTGATCACCGAGCACGGGAGGGAAGGCATCTCCTGCGCCACGGTCCGGCTGCGGTCCCGGATGCCCGCCGCGGCAAGACGAACGGCGAGTGTCGACCCGTTGATCCGCCCGTCACCGTGAGGCGGGGACTGGAGGATCAGCCGTCGGCCGAGGCTCGCCCGTCCGACGGGCAGTCGGCTGACGGCCGTGGGTTCGTGGGGAATCGCGGCAGCGGACTCAACGTTCGGCATCCTCCCCGCGCGGGGGCCGGTCACGACCGGCACCGTCGCCATCCCCGCCCCCGGAGTCGCCCTCCCCCGCCAGCCGGTCCGCGAGTTCGTCCCGGATCAGCAGGCGGCGTTCGACGCCGTGGGTGCGGTAGGCGGTGCGGCCGATGATCTGGCTGGTGATCGGGGCGGTGAGCAGCTGGAAGAGGGCGACGAGCAGCACGACCGGGGCGTAGCTCGGTGCCATCTGCACGGCCGTCCCGACGAGGATGAACAGCAGGCCGAGGGTCTGCGCCTTGGCCGCCGCGTGGAGCCGGCTCACGGTGTCCGGGAAGCGGAGCAGCCCCAGGGCGCCGAGCAGGCAGAAGAGGGCTCCGGTGAGGTACAGGACGGCGGTGACGACGTCGAGCACGGCGGTCATCGCATGCCTTCCCGCTCCTCGATGAGGTGGGCCGCCGTCACCGACCCGATGAAGGCCAGCAGGGCGAGGACGAGGAGCACCGGGACGGCGGAGGTGTCGTCGCGCACCGTCATGCTCACGGCGGTCGCGGCGATGGCCAGGGTCACGAGCACGTCGAGCGCCAGGATGCGGTCGAGGGCGCGCGGGCCGCGCAGCAGGCGCACCAGGGTGAGCAGGCCGGCCGCCGCGATCAGGGTGAGGGTCACAGCGAAGACGATGTTCATGGCTTCCTTCCTTCCGGTCCGTCCCGTCCGTCCGGCTCATCCGGCCCATCCGGTCCGTCCGGTCCGCTGCCGTCGTCAGAACCGAGGCGGCGGCCGAGGACCTCCGCGATCCGGCGCTCCAGGGCCTGCACCTCCTCGCGACGTCGGGTGATGTCCTGCCCGTCCGCCATGGGCAGGGCGTGCACGTACAGGCGTGACCGGCGCCGGTCGATCTCCACCACGAGCGTGCCGGAGGAGACGGAGGTGAGTTCGGCGACGGCGGTGACCATCAGGTCGCTGTCGGCGTGCAGGGGGATCTCGATGACGGCCGCGGTGGTCCTGCCGCCGTGCCGCAGCACCTGCCGGGCGACGATGACGCCCGACCTGACGAGGTCCGTGAGCAGGTGGAGGAGGAGTCGCGCGGCCGGCACGGGCCGCGGTACGGCGCCCGGCAGGACGGCGGGCAGCGGGAAGGCCAGCACCACGGCGACGGCGACGAGCAGGCCGCCGATCATCACCAGCGCGCCGGCGGATCCCCACAGCAGGACCCACAGGAGCCACAGCCAGGCGACCATCGGCAGGTGCCGCAGGCCCCTGCGGATCCGCTTCGGACGGAGCACGGGTCGGATCACCGGGTCTCCTCCCCCAGCACGGCGGACCGGTAGGCGTGCGGGTGCAGCAGGTCGTCTGCGGCCCGTTCGCCGAGGCGGGCGAGCGGGCCCGCGCACACGGCGACCGCGACCGAGGCCGCCGTCATGCCGGCCGCGGCGGCGAGCATGAGCCGGGCCCCGCGCGGCCGGTCCCGGTGGCTGCCCGGGTCCCCCGGCGGCTGGATGTTCTCGGGGGCGGGGGGTCGTGCCATGAAGACCGCCATCCCCGCGCGGGTCATGGCGTACAGCGTCAGCAGGCTGGTGAGCAGGGCGGCCGCGGCGAGGGCGTAGGCCTCCGGCGAGCCCTCGGCGACACCGGCCCGCAGCAGGGCCAGCTTGGCCACGAAGCCGGAGAACGGCGGGATGCCGGCCAGGCTCAGCGCCGGGAGTACGAACAGGACGGCGACCAGGGGGCCGGGGGCCGGCCGTTTCGCCATGTGGCGCAGTGCGGCCGTCCCCGCGCGGCGCACGGCGAGGCCGGCGGCGAGGAAGAGAGCCGCCTGGACGATGATGTGGTGGACGACGTAGAGGATGCTGCCGGCCAGTCCGCGGCTGTCGAAGAGCGCGAGCCCGAACAGCATGAAGCCGATGTGGCTGACGAGGGTGAAGGACAGCAGCCGGTTGATGTCGTCCTGGGCGAGGGCCCCGAGGATGCCCACGATCATGGTGATGATCGCGGCGCAGGCCAGCAGGATCCACACACCGTTCCGCGGGAAGAGCAGCGTCTGCGTGCGGAGCAGCACGTACACGGCCACCTTCGTCAGCAGCGCGGCGAACACGGCCGTGATCGGCGCGGGTGCGGTGGGATAGCTGTCGGGCAGCCAGAAGTGCAGCGGCACGATGGCCGCCTTGATCCCGATCACGGACAGGAGCAGCAGGCCGAGCGCCGAGCGGAGGCCGTCCGGCAGCTCCGCCAGCTGGGGGCCGAGCTGGGCCAGGGTGACGGTGCCGGTGGCCGCGTACACCAGGGCGATCAGGGAGAGGAACAGCAGGGAGGAGGTCAGGCTGACGATCGTGTACGTCATTCCCGCGCGGGTACGGGCCTCGTCCGCGTTCAGGGTGAGCAGGACGTAGGAGGCGGCGAGCATCATCTCGAAGGCGACGAAGAGGTTGAAGAGGTCGCCCGAGAGGAACGCCAGGCTCACGCCCGCGACGAGCACCAGGTAGGCGGGGTGGAAGACGGCCACCGTGCGGTGGCGTTCCTCCGCCGTGCCCTGGCCCATGGCGAAGACGAACACCGCGAGCGCCACCAGCGCCGACACGGTCAGCAGCAGGGCCGACAGCCGGTCGGCCACGAGCGTGATGCCCAGCGGCGCCGGCCAGCCGCCGACGTGCAGGACCTGCGGTCCGTGCCGGTCGGCGAGCGCCAGGAGGGTCACGCCGCAGGCGAGTACGGCCGCGAGGAAGCCGGTGCTCAGGACGCGTACCGCTCTCCGCCCCAGGCCGAGCAGGGACAGGCCGGCACCGGCCGCCGGCAGCAGGACGGGCAGAGCGGGCAGGACCGCCGTCATCGGTCGCCTCCCGTCGCCGCGCCGTCCGCGCCGCGCTCCGCACCGCGGGTGGCGGGCTCCTCCTCGTCGTCCGCGCGGACCGTGCCGATGCGTCCGTCCTCCACGTCGTCGCGCACCTCGTCGTCGCCGGACAGGCGCCAGGACCGGTAGGCCAGGGCGACCAGGAAGGCGGTCAGGCCGAAGGTGATCACGATCGCCGTGAGCGCCATCGCCTGGGGCAGCGGGTCGGCGATGCGTCCCCCGTCGGTCCCCTCCCCCTCCAGTACGGGGGCCCGGCCCGGTGTGCCTCCGGCGACCAGGAGGAGCAGGTTGGTCCCGTGTCCCAGCAGGATGAAGCCGAGGACGATCCGCATCAGCGACCGCTGCAGCATGAGGTAGAAGCCGGCCGCGAACAGGCCGCCCACCACGAGGGCCATGGTCATGTCGATCGTGTTCATCGCGTACCGCCTTCCCTCTCGTCGGTCGTGGTCGTGGTCCCGTCCGCCGTGGGCCGGCCCTGGCCGAGGGTGACGCCGACCGCCGACAGCAGCTTGAGGGTGACGCCGACGACGAGCAGGTAGACGCCGATGTCGAAGAACAGGCTGGTGGCGAGCTTCACCGTGCCCAGCACCGGCGGGTGGAGCGTCACCACCGCGCTCTCCAGCGGTGCGCCGCCGAGGGCGAGCGGGGACAGCGCCACGACCGCGGCGAGGAGCAGCCCCGCACCCGCGACCGCGCCCGCCGGGACCCGTACGGCGGTCCCGAGATCGGCGCGGCCGCCCACCAGGTACCGCAGCACGAACGCCTGCCCGGCCACCAGGCCGCCGGAGAACCCGCCACCGGGGGTGTAGTGCCCGGAGAACAGCAGGAACAGGGAGAACACCAGGATCGAGGGGAACAGCAGCCGGGTGGCGACCTCCAGCAGGACCGAGCGCTCACCGCCGGGCCGCTCCCCCGCGCCGGGCAGCCAGGTCCGTACCGGCTCGTCCCAGTGCACCGTGGGGGAGGCGTCGCCCGTCTCGCCGTCCGGGGCCTCGTCCCGGCCGCGGCCGCCCACCCGGACCAGGCTGACGACGCCGACCGCCGCCACCATCAGCACGGAGATCTCGCCCATCGTGTCGAGCGCGCGGAACTCGACCACGATCGCGTTGACGATGTTGTACGCCCCCGTCTCGGGCGTGCGCTCGGTGTACTCCCCGGCCAGCGGCTCGGTCGACCGGGCGGCGGACGCGGCCAGCGCGAAGCAGGTGACGAGGACGCCGACCGCGCAGGCCGCCACGATCCGCAGCGAGCGTGCCCGGGCCGTGGTCGTCCGGCCGGGGCTCAGCCGGGCCGGCATCCGGCGCAGCACCAGGGCCACCACGACCAGCGTCATGGTCTCCACGAGGAACTGCGTGAGCGCCAGGTCCGGCGCGCCCCGCGCCAGGAACACCCCGGCCACCGCGTAGCCGACGGCGCCGCTCAGCAGTATGCCGGTCAGCCGGTGCCGGGCGCGGACCACGGCGACGGCCGCCGCCAGCACCACCACGGCCAGGAAGGGCTCGTAGGGGGACCACCACAGGTCCGGGGAGCCCAGGGAGGGCATGTCGAGGACCAGCGCCGTGCCGGGCACCAGCACCACGGTCGTCAGCAGCACCGTCAGGTAGAGCGGGAGCGAGCCGGCCTGCGTGCGCCGGGTCACGGCCACGGCGAACCGGTCCAGGGCGGACACGGCGCGGTCGAAGACCCGCTGCACGTCCGGCAGGCGCGGCACGGACCGGGTGCCGCGCCGCCACACCAGCAGGTGGACGCCGACGCCGAGGGCGAGGGACAGCGCCGACATGCCGAGCACGGGCGTGAAGCCGTGCCACAGGGAGACCTTGTACGGCTCGTGCGCCCCCGGCGGGTACACGTCGGCGTAGGCGGTCGTGATCGCCGCGGTGACCGGGTAGACCGCGCCCAGGACCAGACCGGCGACCGCCAGCACCGCCACCGGCGCGACGAACCCGGGCGCCGGGCGCTCGGCCCGCTCCACCGCCCCGCCGGGACGTCCCCCGAAGGCCCCGTGCAGGAAGCGTGCGGCGTAGGCCACGGTCAGCGCGGCGCCGAGCCACAGCACCGCCGTCAGCGGTCCGTGGACGGGAAGCTCGGTGCCGTGCAGGAACGCCTCGAAGTAGGCCTCCTTGCCGAGGAACCCGACGAACGGGGGCAGACCGGCCATCGAGGCGGCCGCGAGCGTGGTGAAGGCCCACAACGCGGGCATGCGGCGCCCCAGGCCCGACAGTTCGCGGAGGTCCCGCGTCCCCGTGCTGTGGTCGATGACGCCCACGGACAGGAAGAGCGCCGCCTTGAACGCCGCGTGCGCGAGCAGCATCGCCGTCCCGGCGATCGCGGCGGTCCGGGTGCCGGCCCCCAGCAGGGTGATGAGCAGGCCCAGCTCGCTGACGGTGCCGTAGGCGAGCAGGAGTTTGAGGTCGGTCGCGCGCAGCGCCCGCCACGCGGCCAGCACCATCGTGGTCAGCCCCACCGCGAGCACCATCGGCCGCCAGGGCGCCACCTCGGCGAGGGCGGGCGCCAGGCGGGCGACCAGGTAGACGCCGGCCTTGACCATCGCGGCCGCGTGCAGGTAGGCGCTGACCGGCGTGGGGGCCGCCATCGCAGCGGGCAGCCAGCCGTGCAGCGGCATCTGCGCGGACTTGGCGAACGCCCCGATCAGCACGAGCACCACCGCGACGGGCAGCGCGCCGCCCCGCGGCGGGTCGGCGAGGATCTCCGAGATCCGGTACGTGCCGGCCGCCTGCCCGAGCACGATGAAGCCGAGCAGCATGGCCAGCCCGGCGACCGCGTTCACCAGCAGTGCCTGCCGGGCGGCGCGCCGCTTCTCCGCGGTCTCCCCGCTGCCCGCGATCAGGAGGAAGGACGCGACCGTCGTCAGTTCCCAGAAGACGTACAGGACGAACAGGTTGTCGGCGAGGACCAGCCCCACCATCGCCCCGGCGAAGGCCAGCAGCAGCGCGGCCTGCCGGCCGGCGTTCCGCTCGACGTAGTACCGGCAGTAGAGGAGGACCAGCACCCCGACCGCGCCGACGATCCACAGCATCAGCAGGGAGAGGGCGTCGAGCCGCAGGTCGACCGCCAGCCCGAGGGACGGGACCCACGAGAAGGACGTGCGGTACTCCCCGCCGTCCATAACCCGCGGTGCCCGCGTCGCCGCCCAGACCACCGTCGCCAGGGGCACCACGGCCGCCAGGGCCCACACGGCACGGCCGAGCCTCCGCTGCCACCACGGGATGGCCACCGCGACCCCCGCATGGGCGGCCAGCACGAGCAGCACCGCACCAACTCCTTCGTAGATCCCCGGCCCGCCGACATCCGACCGGCCCGCCCCGCACACTCTGCAGGGCCGCACGCCGGTCAACGATCTTGAGTGCCCCGTGTCGGGGCGGCCAATCCTGACGGGACGTCATCGCGATGGGCGGGCCCGGGGCGCCCGAGCTGCCGGAAGACGGGTCCACCCACCCCGGCTGCGGACGTCAGCCTGAGCGATCTCCGACAACGAGCACCACGGCCAACAACCTGTCGCTCTCCGGCGAAAGAATTCCGGCACACCAGGACACCATTGCGTTGGTCGCGCCTCCTGAGGCGGTGCGGAAGAAGACTTCACTCTCGTGCACGGAGGCCGTTTCTCCTACAGTTACCTCGGGAAGATGAGGGGGCGAATCGATGAACGGGAAGACAGAGTTCACTGCAGCCTCAGGAGTTGACTCGCGTTTCACCGTGAGGGTCGAGGACCGGCTGACCCGCACCCTACTGCTCGATCTTGCATGTGGACTGGCCGGAGCCGTGGTGATTCGCGGATTCCTGTCCGATGCGCCGCGCATGGTGAGCAGTCAGGAGTTCCGCACCGTCAACCTCAGCCGTTACAGCGAGGAGCGTTATCCCATACCGGCTTTCCGTCTGGGTCCGGTGCTCAACGAGTACAACGAAGCGGGCTCCGTGGGCGAGAAGTACTGGCCCGACGCGCAAGAAGCCACCGAGCACTCCCGTGAATCCCCGATAGGCGCCACACGAGCATACTGCGTCGAACAACTCGCTCAGTCATGGACCGACACGGCGGAGTCAGCACGTTCCCATGGACGCGAGCTCTTCTGGGGAATCGTACGAGAGATCAACGAGGGAACGCTCACCCACTGGGATGACATATCGCGCGAGTTCGATGCGCATGTCTTCGATGACCGCCCCATAGTCCAACTCGCTTTCAACCTCTTCCTGTCGATGCCGTCCGCAGGAGGAGAAACCTGGATCTGGCGCCGCCGGTGGCAGCCTTCGGACGAGAACCATCGCGAGCGTTTCGGTTACAGGAAGAACTCCATCACGGCCGGGGCACAGAGGGTTGTGGTGTCACCGACGGCAGGTGATGCAGTCCTGTTCGATCCGAGGAACTACCACGTCGTTCGACCGAGCTCGGGAGGACGCCGGCTCACCGTTTCTTTCTTCATAGGCATCACCGCGAGAGGAAGACTCATACTCTGGTCCTGACGGGAAAACAGCTTCGCCCTGCCGCAGAACGTCATCGATAGCAAGAGGCGATATGAGCCAGGCAACGGTATTCGTCCACGGCACCGGGGTAAGAGGAACCGCCTACGCGCATACGGTCCGTCGCATCAGACGTGGACTGGAGAGCATCCACGACTCCTCCTCGTTACTGGGTTGCTTCTGGGGGGACAGCGAGGGAGCCGCTCTCGGCACCGGCGCGTCCGTTCCTGGCTGCACCGTCACGGACGCACCGAAGCAGAGAGACCGAGAACTGGCATTGTGGTCAGTCCTCTACGTGGACCCGTGGTACGAATTGCGCCTGCTGGCCCAGCACACCGGGGAGGGGAACGAGTCGCCGCCGGGACGGGACCCGACCGGGGCACTGATCGAGCAGATCCGCGATTTCCGTCCTTCACCGGATTTATGCGACCTTTTGGCCGAACAATATCTGGAGGACCTGTTCCACCAGGCTCTGGAGAGTCTGCGTTCCTCTCCCGAGTTCGCCGAGGCGGCGGAGACCGCACCCTCCGATCCCCTGGCCCATCGACAGGCCATCGCCCGTGCCCTCGTGGCGCACGCCCAGAGCGGTCTCGAACCGAACGAGCCGACCATGGACGGGGCGGCCAGGGACAGGCTGGTACGCCTCATCACCAGCGAGCTCGACGGCTACGGACGCGGAGTGGGCGACTGGGTGACCCGGCAGTTCGCCGGAATGGCCAAGCGGGCCCTCACCCACCGCCTGACTCGCAGACGAGGTCCGGTCACCGACGCCATGACACCCGCGGCAGGAGACATCCTGCGGTACCAGGCGAGAGGGGCGGGTATCCGATCGGCCATCCGCCGCGCCGTCCTCAGTACTCGTGCGGATCACGTCACCCTGCTGACCCACAGCCTCGGCGGCATCGCGAGCTTCGATCTCCTCGCGATGGCTCCTCTTCCCCAGGTGACTCGACTCATCACGGTCGGCTCCCAGTCCCCCTACCTCTACGAGATAGGCGCTCTGACCAGTCTGGAGCCGCCGGCCACCGTGCCCGCCCATTTCCCTGCCTGGCTGAACATATACGACCCCCGCGATTTCCTGAGCTTCATCGGGGAGCCGCTCTTCCCGAACGCGGTGACTGACGTACCGGTCGACAACGGACAGCCATTCCCCCAGGCACACAGCGCGTACTGGACGAATCAAAGCGTATGGGATGCGATCGCGGCGTTCCGATCATGACTGCCGGAGCCACATCGACAGTGCTCGGCCTTACGCATCCGGAGTAACCCGCATGCATTCACCCAACGACACCATCGCCGTACTCGTAGGTGTCGAGACGTATGCTGCAGGAGACTCGTGGGCGCTCGACGGACCCGTAGCAGAAGTACGCGAGTTGGCCTGGTGGCTGCGTTCCAGGGGCGTACCCGCGGAGAACATCCACGCGTTCGTCACCGCGGGGACGTCGACCACGGAGTTCCCCGGTCACGTGCACAAAGCTCACCGTGAAGAAGTCAGGCGCGTCCTGATGACCACGGTGGCCCACTCCACTTGTTCACTGCTGTGGTTCCACTGGAGCGGACACGGGGTGGTTGACCAGGACTACGGACGTCGCCTCTTTTACGCCGACGCCTCGGCAACAGACAAGCAGAACATCGATTTCGATGACCTGCTCAAGGTTCTCCGGACCAGTTTCTTCCCACATACACAGCGGACCATAGCGTGTGTGGACGCATGCGCCACTGCGTCCTCGGATCTTCGGGCCCCGAGTTCTCTGCCGCACGAGACACTGCCACGCGGTGCGCATCGACACGGGCGGGAACAGTTCGTTCTCTTCGCGGCCCGTCCGGGCGCGATCGCGTCCACGACACCGGAGGAGAAGAAGTCGTTCAGCGCGGCGTTACTGCAGACGCTCCGTACCACCACGTCGTGGCCACCGGACATGATGGCGGTGAAGGCGGACCTCTGGGGAGCCTTCACCAGCACGGGACGGCAGGCTCCGCCCGGACCCACTTACCTGTGGACGCAGGACTGGTCTGACGGGCAGGAACTCTGGCACGACACCGCGCCGTCCGCAGGGCTTACAGGCTCGGTGATCCCGATAAACAACCTCCCCCCTTCCGCCCGGCTGGTGGGCAGGGAGTCGGAACTTTCTCAGCTCATACAGCGCAGCGCTCCGCGTGACGGCATGCGGCTGCCGGTACAGATCATCCACGGTATGCCTGGCGTCGGGAAGACGGCACTCGCCGTCGAGCTCGCGGACCGGTTGACCGGCCGCCACCCCGACGCGCAACTGTATATAGACATGTACGGCTACACCATGGGGCGGTCATGGCTGGACCCGTCAGAGGCTCTGGGAACCCTCCTTCTCCTCATCGGAATACCTTCCGCCGAGATACCGGACCGGCTGCGCGACCGTTCGAACATGTGGCGACGTGAGATGTCACGGCGACGCGCGGTGATCGTCATCGACAACGCCAGGACGAGCGAGCACGTGGAGCCCTTGCTCGTGTCGGGTCCACATGTGATCTGCGTCGTCACCAGTCGCAGCAGGCTGACCGCGCTGGCCGCCGCCGACTACTCATATCTGGACTGCCTCAGCGAGAAGAACTCCGTGGCCCTTCTGAGCAGGATGATCGGGACCAACAGGGAACGTGCCGACATCAGCAGCTTCTCCGCGATAGTGAAGGCCGCGGGCGGTCTGCCATTGGCGCTCCATCTGGTCGGTGGACAATTGCGCAGACGACCAGCTCTGACCTTGAGCACCTATGCTGCGCGCCTTACCGGCCCCCAAGGCTCCTCTTTTCCTGATTCCACTTCCTCAGGCATACAAATAGTATTCGATCTTTCATATGACGCACTGAGTCCATTTGCACGGACTCTGTACAGAACACTTGGTGAGCACCCTGGGCCGGCGTTCGAAGTGCACTTGGCGGCAGCCCTGCTTGACCAGCCCCTGGACCGGGCCGCGGCGACGCTTGAGGAACTGTTCGACAATCACCTACTGGAAGAACGAGAGGAGGGGAGGTTCTATATCCATGACCTGGTGCGACAACACGCCGCCGGCGTGAGCGGTACACAGGAGTCAGAGCTGGAGGCGCTGCACGAGAGACTGAACTCATATTGGGTGATACATACGGAGAGAGCGGCCCGTGTGAGCGGTACCCGATCGCTGCTGGAACCCACCCACGAGAGACGGACAATGCCCGATGACCGGGATCTCCCGCTGCATGATGCCCCTGCTGCCGTCGCGTGGTTCGAACGAGAGTGGGAAAACATCCAGGCCGTGGTGAAGAAGATGGCAACCCTCGGCGATCACCATGAGATCATCCGTATCGCTGCCGCACTCGCTGGACACCTGCGGGACCGGGGTCTGTACGACGAGGCAGTGGACATGCATCACCTGTCCCTGAAATCATCGAAGGCCGTCTTCGACGACTCCGCTCACAGCATCTCCCTGGAGAACCTGGGCGTGTCCCACCTGCGCGGTGGCGCATTCGACAGAGCCATTTCTCACCTCGATCAGGCATGCGCGGCCTGGGAAGCTGTCAATGACCTGCCCAACTTGGCGAGATGCCTCGACCGGCGCGGCTTCACCTACGAACGACTCGGTCACTACGACCATGCGTTGCGTGACATGAAACAAGCGCGGGAGTACTACAGGCAACTGGGTGACGACCATGGGATCGCTCAGACCCTCAGCGATATCGGCGCCGTGCGGTGGCGGCAGCAGAGGTACGAGCAGGCTCTGGAGTCGTTCACCAAGGCTCTGGCTCTCCGCAGAGACCTGGGCGACCGGTCCGGCCAAGCCACCACGCTGAACAATCTGGGCCTCACTTATCAGCGGCTCAGCGACTGGCAGAGAGCCGAGGCGTGTCTTCGGCAGGCCGAAGAGATGGCCACCGAAACCTCCGATCGAGACCTTCTGACGATCATCTACAACAACTTCGGCTATCTCTGGGCCAGCGCAGGTGAGCCGCTGGCCGCCATACGGGCTGCGCGGCAGGGGTTTGCCCTGGCCACAATGCTGGGCTCCCGCTACCAGAAGGCCCGATCCCTGGACGCGATGGCCCGATCCTGTGCAGCAGCCGGCCACTACAGCTGGGCCGAACGGATCGGCACAGAGGCGATGGATATGTTCCGTCAACTCAACGTCCCCGAAGCCGAAGAGCTGAGGACTTTCCTCGCCTCATCATCCCGCCGTGCGAACTGACGTCACGCTCGAGTGAGCCCGGGCACGAACTCTCCACCTGTAGCCTTGCAGAAAGAATCCATTGAGATACGCAGCTTCGATCGAAGCAGTCCGCTCCCCATCACCATGGACCGCGAACTCTCGAAACCGCTGTCCACGAGCACTCGCCATTCCTTCGGCAGGCCGACAGCAGTGATACTTCCGTACTCCATGGCACTGAGCTCAAGGGCTTGGTCGCGCGACATCATCTTCACCTGCCGGGCCCCCAGAAAGCGCCTGACTGCCCCATTGAGGTCCGAACGAGAACCGGGCCGCATCAGACACGCCGCGTAGAAGGTGACGGGGCCCCGAACAGCGCTGATCAACAGACAGTTCGCCGCATCCTCCCAAGGGACGCCGTAGTGCTCGCACAGTGCGTCTCCGGCAGCGTAATCGACATCGATCTCTGCTACCTCAACCGTTCGCAGTTCCTCACCGTCAAGGGAACTGGTCAATCGTTCGTACACCGGTTGCGCTACGAGGTCGCGAGCGTCATCCAGCGGCAACCAATTCAAAACCTGACCCATTTTCCCCATCCCGACCCAGAGTGCCACGGACAGCCCCGCACCTGAGCAGCGTATCGGCACGGACCGTTCTCAAGCGGCCGGTTCACGCCTTCGGATACGAGGATCTCCGAGTCATCCCACAACTCGTTCACCAGTTTCGAACAACGCATCCGATCGCGTGCCCGAATACCCTCGCCGTGCCTCCGTGACACGTCGTGGCCGACCGGCGCAGCCGGGCCGGGCGGCCGACTGCGCGCGACCTGGGACTTGCTGGTCAGAGCCCCTTTGCAGCCGGCTCCAGAATCGCCACGCACTCCACGTGATGCGTCATCGGGAACAGGTCGAACACCCGCAGCGTCCGCACCCGGTACCCCCCGTCCCGGAAGTACCCCAGGTCCCGCGCCAGCGCCGCCGGGTCGCAGGCGACGTAAGCGATGCGGCGGGCGCCCAGCGACGACAGGTGCTCCACCGTCTTCTTCCCCGCACCCGAGCGCGGCGGGTCCAGCACGACCAGGTCCACCTCGGTGATGCCCGTGCGTGGCAGTACGGCCTCCACCTTGCCCTGCTCCACCCGCACCCGGTCGAAGCCGGCGAGGTTGTGGCGGGCGTCCTCCACCGCGCGCTTGCCGGATTCGATGCCGAGGACAGCGCCCTTCTCGCCGACCCGGTCGGCGAGCGCGCCCGCGAAGAGGCCGACGCCGCAGTAGAGGTCGAGTGCCGTCTCGCCCTTGCGCGGCATCAGGCCCTGCATGACGGCTTTCACCAGCGTGTTCGCCGCCTGCGGGTGGACCTGCCAGAAGCCGCCGGAGCCGACCCGGTACGTACGGTCGTCGGCGCGCTCGCGCACGAAGGGGCGACCGTGGACGCGGTGTACGCCGCCGTCCTTCTCGCCGACGCGCATCACCGAGACAGGGCGGTCCAGTTCGACGATCGGCAGGCGTGCGCCCGGCTTCGGGGTGAGGATCACCTGGCGGTCCTGTGAACCGCTCGCCGCGATCGCCTCGACCGACTCCATGCCCGTCCAGTCGCGCTGCTCGACGCCCAGCTCGCTGACGCCCTCGGCGGCGATCAGGCAGTGGTCGATCGGCTCGACCTCGTGCGAGCGGTGGCGGCGCAGGCCGGCGTGACCGTCGGGGGTGACCGCGTACTGCACGCGCGTGCGCCACGACGGCACCTGGCCCGCGGGGACCTTGTCGCCCTCGGCCGGCATCACCGTGCCGTCCCAGCCGGCCTCCTCGGGCGTGAGGCCCGCGAGCCGCTGCAGCTGCTCGGTGACGACCTCCCCCTTGAGCCGACGCTGGGCGCCCGGCTTGGCGTGCTGCCAGTCGCAGCCGCCGCAGCGGCCCGGACCGGCGAAGGGGCAGGGCGCCTCGATGCGGTCCTTGGAGGCGTCCAGGATCTCGACCGCGTCGGCGCGCAGGAACCGCGCGCCCTCCTCGCCCTCCGTCACCCGCGCGACGACCCGCTCGCCGGGCAGCGCGTGCCGGACGAACAGCACCTGGCCCTCGGCCGTACGGGCGATGCAGTGGCCGCCGTGGGCGACGGGACCGATCTCGACCTCGTACTCCTCACCCACCAGCGATTTCTTAGGTTCTGCCTGCATGGCGGGGTGACTCCAGAGCTGAGAGGGAGGGATACGCGGAACGGGGGCCGCGAAGGACAACAGCCCACCAGTCTACGGCGTCGGCGAGGAGTCCTTGTCCCGGTGGGGGGCCGCCGGCCCGCGCCGCACCGAACCCGGCGCGTCCCACTCCTGCCTCCGGCGCGCCCGCCGCTTCGCCACCTCGGAGGACTCGAGCTGGTACGGCACCGAGGTGACCATGACGCCCGGGGTGAACAGCAGCCGGGTCTTGAGGCGCAGCGCGCTCTGGTTGTGCAGCAGCTGCTCGTACCAGTGGCCGACCACGTACTCGGGGATGATGACGGAGACCACGTCGCGCGGCGACTCGCGGCGCAGGCTCTTGACGTACTCGATGACGGGCCGGGTGATCTCCCGGTACGGCGAGTCGAGGACCTTCAGCGGGACGTCGATGCCGCGCCGCACCCACTCCTCGCGCAGCGCCTTCGTCTCGGCCGGGTCGACGTTGACGCTGAGCGCCTCCATGGTGTGCGAGCGCATCAGCTTGGCGTAGGACAGGGCGCGCAGGGTGGGGCGATGGATCTTGGAGACCAGAACCACCGAGTGCACGCGCGAGGGCCGTACGACGTCGTCCTGCGGCTCCTCCGGCGCGGCGATCTCGTCGGCCACCCGGTCGTAGTGCCGGCGGATCACCGACATCGTCGCGTAGAAGATCACCATGCCGAGCAGGGCGACCCACGCCCCGTGCGAGAACTTGGTGACGAGGACGACGACGAGGACCAGTCCCGTGAAGAAGGCACCGAAGGCGTTGATGGCGCGGGAGCGCACCATGTGACGCCGCTTGGCCGGGTCCCGTTCGGTGGTGAGGAGGCGGTTCCAGTGCCGGACCATGCCGGTCTGGCTCAGGGTGAAGGAGACGAAGACGCCCACGATGTAGAGCTGGATGAGCCGCGTGGAGTCGGCTCCGTAGAGCCACACCAGCAGCGCGGCGGCGCCCGCGAGCAGCACGATGCCGTTGGAGAAGGCGAGCCGGTCGCCGCGGGTGTGCAGCTGGCGCGGCAGGTAGCGGTCCTGGGCGAGGATCGAGCCGAGCAGCGGGAAGCCGTTGTACGCGGTGTTGGCGGCGAGGAACAGCACGAGTGCGGTGGCGGCGGCGAGGAGCACGAAGAAGAACGTGCCGTCGCCGAAGACCGCGGCGGCGACCTGGGTGATCACCGGGTTCTGGACGTAGCCGTCACCGACCGGGACGCCGTCGCGGACCAGGTCGTGCGCGGGGTTCTCCGCCATGCGGACGCCGGTCGCCATGGCCAGGCCGATGATGCCGCAGAACATGGTGACGGCGAGCGCGCCCATCAGCGTCAGCGTCGTCGCCGCGTTGCGGGACTTGGGCTTGCGGAAGGCGGGCACGCCGTTGGAGATCGCCTCGACGCCGGTGAGCGCGGCGCAGCCGGAGGAGAAGGCACGGAGTAGCAGGAAGACCATGGCGAAGCCGGCGATCCCCTGGTGCTCGGGCGCGATCTCCAGGCCGGCGGTCGGGGCCTTCATGTCGTCGCCGAGGACGAGGCCGCGGAAGGCGCCCCAGGCGATCATGAGGAAGACCCCGACGACGAACACGTACGTCGGGATCGCGAAGAGCTTCCCGGACTCCCGCACCCCGCGCAGGTTCATCAGCGTCAGCAGCACGATGATGCCGACCGCGCAGAGCACCTTGTGCTCGACGACGAAGGGGACGGCCGAGCCGAGGTTCTCCACGCCGGAGGAGATGGACACGGCGACGGTCAGGACGTAGTCGACGAGCAGGGCGCTCGCGACGGTGAGGCCGGCCTTCGGACCGAGGTTGGTGTTCGCCACCTCGTAGTCGCCGCCGCCGCTGGGGTACGCGTGCACGTTCTGCCGGTAGGAAGCCACCACGGTGAACATCAGTACGACGACAGCGACGGCGATCCAGGGGCTGAAGTGGTACGCCGACACGCCCGCGAGGGAGAGGACCAGCAGCACCTCGCCGGGGGCGTAGGCCACGGAGGAGAGCGGGTCGGAGGCGAAGACGGGGAGAGCGATGCGCTTCGGCAGGAGTGTTTCCCCGAGCCGGTCACTGCGCAGTGCGCGCCCGATGAGAATCCGTTTGGGCACGTCGGTCAGTTTGGACACGCAAGGGATCGTAAGCCGTCGGGACGCGGGGCGCCCAGCCTCCCCCGTGCCCGGCTCGCCGCCCGCGCGGACTGCCGTGGCCGTCTGCTCTCCGGGTGAATTGGGGTACGGGAAGGGCTGCTGATTCCGCCGCGCGCCGTACGGGCGTGTCTATATGACAAAACCTTTCCTTCCGTATGACCGCCGTATGACCGAACTTTTCCCTCCGCCCCCCTTTCCCCCTGGGAGACTCCATGCCGCACGCCGCCGCGGAGCTCATCGGTGCCGCCGCCGCACTCGTCGGGCTCGGTGTCCTGACCCTGCTCAGCGTCCGCAGCATCGGCCGCCGCTGACCGCCGGCCGGCGGGGGCCCGCGCACGGGGGTGTCCCGGGGCGACCGCGTGTGTAGCTTGGGCGTCGGTCTGAGACCCTGTTGTCCGGCCTGGTTCGGCATTCCGGTCGAGCAGGACCATCGACACCGACACCGGAAGGACGGTCGTGCACATCGTCATCATGGGCTGCGGAAGAGTGGGCTCCGCTCTTGCCCAGACCCTGGAGCAACAGGGGCACACGGTCGCGGTGATCGACCAGGACCCCACCGCCTTCCGGCGACTGGGCTCCGGGTTCGGCGGCCGGCGCGTCACCGGGGTCGGCTTCGACCAGGACACCCTGCGCGAGGCGGGCATCGAGGACGCGGGCGCGTTCGCCGCGGTCTCCAGCGGTGACAACTCCAACATCATCGCCGCCCGGGTGGCCCGCGAGATGTTCGGCATCGAGAACGTGGCGGCGCGCATCTACGACCCCCGCCGCGCCGAGGTCTACCAGCGCCTCGGCATCCCGACCGTCGCCACGGTCCGCTGGACCGCCGACCAGATGCTGCGCCGGCTGCTGCCCTCCGGAGCCGAACCGCTGTGGCGGGACCCCACCGGAGGGGTGCAGCTCGCCGAGGTGCACGCGTCGCCGGCCTGGGTGGGCCGGCGGATCAGCAGGCTCCAGGAGGAGACCGGTGTGCGGGTCGCGTTCCTGACCCGGCTGGGCGAGGCGATCCTGCCCAGCTCGCAGACGGTCCTCCAGGAGGGTGACCTGGTCCACGTGATGATGCGCACGGACGACATCGAGAAGGTCGAGGCGGCGTTCGCCGAAGGGCCCGCAGAGGAGGGCGGTCACTGATGAGGGTCGCCATTGCCGGAGCCGGCGCGGTCGGCCGCTCGATCGCGGTCGAACTGCTGGAGAACGGCCACGAGGTCCTGCTGATCGACAAGGCCCCGACGGCCATCTCGGTCGAGCGCGTCCCGCAGGCGGAGTGGCTGCTCGCCGACGCCTGCGAGATCACCTCCCTCGACGAGGCGGCGCTCCAGCGCTGCAACGTGGTCATCGCCGCCACCGGCGACGACAAGGTCAACCTGGTCGTGTCGCTGCTGGCGAAGACGGAGTACGCCGTGCCACGCGTCGTCGCCCGCGTCAACAACCCGAAGAACGAGTGGCTGTTCAACGAGTCCTGGGGCGTGGACGTCGCCGTCTCCACCCCGCGGCTGATGTCGGCCCTGGTCGAGGAGGCGGTGAGCGTCGGCGACCTGGTGCGGCTGCTCCGCTTCAGCCACGGCGACGCCAACCTGGTGGAGCTGACCCTCCCGCCGGAGTCCGCCCTGGCCGGCACCCGGGTCGGCGACGTGGAGTGGCCCGAGGACACCTCCCTGGTCACCATCATCCGCGGCACCCGGGTGCTCACCCCCTCCCAGGAGGACTCCCTGGAGGCGGGCGACGAGCTCCTCTTCGTGGCCGCCCAGGCCCGCGAGGAGCAGCTGGAGGACCTGCTGTCGGTGCGGCGCGAGGACGTGCCGGGCTGAGGTCCGGAGTACGTGAGTGGGGGCGCCCCGGGATCCCGGGGCGCCCCCACGTCGTGTACG
>NZ_JAVRHI010000267.1:0-42277 GCF_034105845.1 Streptomyces sp. CRN 30
ACCGTCCTCGACCACGACGAGCACCTCCGGCCGGGCACCACCGCCGACACCCTCGCGAAACTCAAGCCGTCCTTCGCGGACATCGGCGAACTGGGCGGATTCGACGCGGTGGCGTTGCAGAAGTACCACTGGGTCGAGGCCATCGACCACGTCCACCACGCGGGCAACTCCTCCGGCATCGTCGACGGCGCCTCCCTGGTCGCCATCGGCTCCCGCGAGGTCGGCGAGCGCTACGGGCTCACCCCGCGCGCCCGGATCGTCTCCGCCGCCGTCTCCGGCTCCGACCCGACCATCATGCTCACCGGGCCCGCCCCCGCCACCCGCAAGGCGCTCGCCAAGGCGGGTCTCACCATCGACGACATCGACCTCGTCGAGATCAACGAGGCGTTCGCGGCGGTCGTCCTGCGCTTCGTCAAGGACATGGGGCTCTCCCTGGACAAGGTCAACGTCAACGGCGGCGCCATCGCGCTCGGCCACCCGCTCGGCGCCACCGGCGCGATCATCCTCGGCACCCTCGTCGACGAACTGGAACGACAGGACGAGCGGTACGGCCTCGCCACCCTCTGCGTGGGCGGCGGCATGGGCATCGCCACCGTCGTGGAGCGCGTCTGAGCCCCCGTCCCCGCCGCTTCCCCGTCCCCGCCGCACCTTGGAGCGCACCCGTATGAGCACCGAGTCCACCACCATCCGCTGGGAAAAGGACGCCGACCACGTCGTCACCCTGGTCCTCGACGACCCGGACCAGTCCGCCAACACCATGAACGCGGCGTTCATCGACTCGCTCGACGCGGTCGTGGACCGCCTGGAGGCCGAGCGGGACACCGTCCGCGGTGTCGTCGTCGCCTCCGCCAAGAAGACCTTCTTCGCCGGCGGCGACCTGCGCGACCTGAGCCGTGTCGTCCCCGCCACCGCCGACGGCGCCTTCGAGGCCGGCATGCGCGTCAAACGCGCCCTGCGCCGCCTGGAGACCCTGGGCGTGCCCGTCGTCGCCGCGATCAACGGCGCCGCGCTCGGCGGCGGGTACGAGATCGCCCTCGCCTGCCACCACCGCGTCGTCCTGGACCGGCCCGGGGCGCGCGTCGGCCTGCCGGAGGTGACCTTCGGTCTGCTGCCCGGCGGGGGCGGGGTGACCCGCACGGTACGGATGTTCGGCGTCACCGAGGCGCTGCGGAAGGTGCTGCTGGAGGGCGGGCAGTACGCGCCGGCCGAGGCCCTGGCCGCCGGACTCGTGGACGAGATCGCCGCGCATCCCGGGGAACTGCTCACCAGGGCGCGGGCGTTCATCGACGCCCACCCCGAGTCCGCGCAGCCCTGGGACGTGCCCGGCCACCGCATCCCCGGCGGCACCCCCGCCGGACGGGAACTCGCCGCCCAGCTGCCCGCGCTGCCCGCCGTCCTCCGCGAGAAGCTGGCCGGCGCCCCCTACCCGGCGCCGCGCCACATCCTCGCGGCGGCCGTGGAGACCAGCCAGGTCGACCTCGCCACCGCCTTCGTCGTCGAAGCCCGCCACCTCACCGAACTCCTCACCGGCCAGACCGTCAAGAACATGATCCAGGGACTGTTCTTCGACCTCAAGGCCGTCGAATCGGGCGCCGGCCGGCCCCCGGAGGTGCCCGCGCGCACGGTCCGCAGGGCCGGTGTCCTGGGCGCCGGGATGATGGGCGCGGGCATCGCCCACGCGTGCGCCCGCGCGGGGATCGACGTCGTCCTCAAGGACGTCACGGCCGACGCCGCCGCGCGCGGGAAGGCGTACTCGGCGAAGCTGCTGGAGCGCGCGGTCGCCAAGGGACGTACGACCCGACAGGACGCCGACGCGCTGCTCGCCCGGATCACCCCCACCGCCGAGGCCGCCGACCTCGCGGGCTGCGACGCGGTGATCGAGGCCGTCTTCGAGGACCCCCGGCTCAAGGCCGAGGTGTTCCGCGAGGCCGAGAAGCACATCGCGGCCGACGCGCTGCTCTGCTCCAACACCTCCACCCTGCCCGTCACCTCGCTCGCCGAGGCCGTCACCCGGCCCGCCGACTTCATCGGGCTGCACTTCTTCTCACCCGTGGACAGGATGCGGCTGGTCGAGATCGTCAAGGGCGAGCGGACCGGTGACGAGGCGCTCGCCCGCGCCTTCGACCTGGTCCGGCAGATCGGGAAGACACCGATCGTCGTCAACGACAGCCGCGGCTTCTTCACCTCCCGCGTCATCGGCCGCTTCCTCGACGAGGGCGTCGCCATGGTCGGCGAGGGCCACGACCCGGCCACCGTCGAACAGGCCGCCGCGCAGGCCGGCTACCCCGCCAAGGTCCTCGCCCTCATGGACGAGCTGACCCTCACCCTGCCCCGCAAGATCCGTGAGGAGCGACGCCGCTCGGTCACGGAGGCGGGCCGCACCTGGCTCCCGCACCCCGCCGACCCGGTCGTCGACCGCATGATCGACGAGTTCGGCCGCCCCGGCCGCAGCGGCGGCGCCGGCTTCTACGACTACGACGCGGACGGCAGGCGCGCCGGACTCTGGCCCGGTCTGCGCGCCCACTTCACCGACCCGGCGCTGCGCCCGGCCGACCTGACGGAACTCAAGGAACGCATGCTCTTCGTCGAGTCCCTCGACGCGATGCGCTGCCTGGAGGAGGGCGTCCTGGTCTCCGTCGCGGACGCCAACGTCGGCTCCCTGCTCGGCATCGGCTTCCCCGCGTGGACGGGCGGCGTCCTTCAGTACGCCAACGGCTACGAGGGCGGCCTGCCCGGCTTCCTGGCCCGCGCCCGCGAACTGCGCGACCTGCACGGCGACCGGTTCGCCCCGCCCGAGCTGCTCGTCCGCACGGCCGACCGCGGCGAGACCTTCACCGACGTCTGAACCACCCGGTACTCCCCGTATCCGGCACCCCGCACCCCCACATCCCGCACCCTTCCCGCCCTTCGAATCCCAGCCCGCAGCCCGCCAGGAGGCCGTCATGACACCAGCCCCGCGCACCGACGGGGGAGCCACGGCAGAGACGACCCTGCCGCGGCTGCTGGAACGCAACGCCCGCGACCACCCGGACCTGCCCGCATTGTCCTGGCGGGAGCCCGACTCCGACGGCTGGGCCACCCTCTCCTGGGCCGACGTCCAGGAGCACACCACCCGGCTCGCCGCGGGCTACGCCGCGCTCGGCGTCGGCAGCGGCGACCACGTCCTGCTCATGGCCTCCGACCGGCCCGAACACTGGCTCTCCGACCTGGCCCTGGTCCGTCTCGGCGCCGTCCCGGTCAGCGTCTACGGCACGTCCGCGCCGCCGCAGATCGCGCACATCGCCCGCAACTGCCGGGCGGCCGTCGCCGTCGTGGAGGGCGGCGCGCAGGCCGAGGTGTGGGAGCCGCTGCTGCACGACGGCGACACGCCGCTGGCCCGGCTGGTCGTGATGGAACCCGGCGAGGAGGGCGACCACCTCCCCTACGCGGCGCTGGGCCGCGAACCCGTCCCCGACGAGTTCGGCAAGGCACTGGACGGCGCCCGCCCCGACGACCCGCTGACCGTCGTCTACACCTCCGGCACGACCGGCGAACCCAAGGGCGTGGTCCTCAGCCACCGCCAGGTGCTGGCCAACGCGCGGGCGCTGGACGCGGTCGTCGAGCTGCCGCCGCACGTCGAGCACATCGCCTACCTGCCGTTCGCGCACATCGCGGAACGGATGCTCGGCATCTACCTGCCCTGTCACCGCGCCTCGCACGTCCACCTGTGCGCCGATCCCACCGCCGTCGCCGCCGCCGTGCGCGAGATCCGGCCCCGGCAGTTCTTCGGCGTGCCCCGCATCTGGGAGAAACTCGCCGCGGCGGTCCGTGCCGGACTGGCCCTGCTCCCGGAGGAGCGGCGGCGGGCCGTCGAGGAGGCCGCGGAGGTGGCCCGCGAGCACGTCGCCTGCCGGGAACGCGGCGAACAGCCGCCCGCCGAGCTGGAGACGGCGTACGAGGCGGCCCGTGAGCGGGTGCTGCTGCCGCTGCTCCGCGCGGGCGGACTCGACCGCGTCACCTGGGCGGCCAGCGCCTCGGCGCCCATGCCCCTGGACGTGGTGCGATTCTGGGCCGGGTTCGGGATCGTCGTCATGGACGCCTGGGGCCTGACCGAGACCACGGGCGTCGCGACCACCAACAGCCCCCGCACCGGGTTCCGGCTCGGCTCCGTCGGCCGGCCCGTGGAGTCGGTGGAGGTGCGGACCGCCGAGGACGGGGAGATCGAGGTGCGCGGCGAGTCCGTCTTCACCGGCTACCTGCGGCCGGACGGTTCGGTGCGCTCCGCGCTGGACGAGGACGGCTGGCTGCGCACCGGCGACATCGGCCGGATCGACGACGACGGCTACGTCTGGGTCACCGACCGCAAGAAGGAGATGATCATCACCTCGACCGGCAAGAACGTCTCACCGGCCCTGGTCGAGAACGCCCTGAAGGAACACCCCCTGATCGGGCAGGCACTGGTCCACGGCGACGGCCGCTCCTACCTGGTCGCGCTGCTGGTGCTGGACGCGGAGACCGCGCCGGCCTGGGCCGCCGCGAACGGCGTCGACGCCGGCCACGACCCGGCCGAACTCGCCGCGCACCCCGCCGTGCTCCGGGAGGTGGACCGGGCGGTCGCCGCCGCCAACAGCCGCCTCAACCGCACCGAACAGGTCAAGCGCCACCGGCTGCTGGCCGAGGAGTGGGGCCCGGCCACCGGCGAGCTGACCCCGTCGCTGAAGATGCGCCGCCGCGTCATCCGCGACCGCTACGCCACCGAGCTGACCGGCCTCTACGACGGCTGATCCGCGCACCACGCGCGCGTGGGCCCCGCCCGGCCGGGCGGGGCCCACACGCGCGTGCTCCTACAGGCCGTAGCCCTTGCCGATGATGTCCCGCTGGATCTCGCTGGTCCCGCCGTACACGGTGGAGACGACGGCGGCCCGCAGGTGCCGCTCCATGCCGTACTCCGTGGCGTAGCCGTAGCCGCCCATCATCTGCATGCACTCCAGCGTGACCCGCTTGGCGGTCTCGGTGGCCTTCAGCTTGGCCATGGACGCCTCGCGCGGGAAGAGCCGGTCCGGCGCCGCGTCGCAGTCCGCGGCGGTCTCGCGCACCAGCAGCCGGGCGCACTCGATCTCCGTGGCCAGGTCGGCGACCCGGTGCCGCAGCGCCTGGAACGAGCCGACGGGACGGCCGAACTGCTCACGCTCACGGACGTAGGCGACCGCGTCGTCGAAGGCCCGGCGCGCCAGGCCCAGCATGTTGGCGGCGAGGAACAGCCGCTCGTGGTTGAGTCCGGCCATCAGCTGCCGCCAGCCCGCGCCGACCTCGCCGACCACCGCGTCGGCGGGCAGCCGGACCCCGGTCAGGAACACGTCGTTGACCTCCCGGCCGCCCATCGTCTCGATGCCGCGCACCTCGACGCCGGGGGTGTCCATCGGGACGTGGAACATGGTGAGCCCCTGGTGCTTGTCCTCGCCGGTGCGGGCCACCAGCAGCATCGAGCGGGCCAGATGGGCGTTGGATATCCACGTCTTCTGGCCCTCCACCAGCCAGCCTCCGTCCGGCTCGCGCCGGGCCCGGCAGCGCAGCGCGCCCACGTCGGAACCGGCCCCCGGCTCCGACATGGCGATGGACAGCACGTCGCCCCGCACCGCCCCGCCGAGCACCGCGCCGCGCTGCGCGTCGGTCCCGAACCGCTCGTACGCCTTGGCGGTGATGACGGTGGTGACGAAGCCGCCCGCGGGGACCAGGCCGTAGGCGTTCTCCTCCAGGAACACGCACGCGTCGGCGAGTCCGCCGCCCGCCCCGCCGTACTCCTCGGGCAGGCAGATCCCGAGCCAGCCGAGGTCGGCGAGCCGGCCGTAGATCTCGGCGTTGTGCGGCTCCCGGCCGCCGTCGGTCAGCGCGTCGCGCCGCTCCTTGGTGCCGCACTCGCGTTTGGCGAAGTCCCGGACGGCGGCGGCGAGATCGGCCTGCTGCTCGGTGAGACGGCTTCCCATGGCGAACCTCCGGATACATGTATATGCGTTGTGTATCAGTGTTGCACGGTGGAGGCGGCCGGTACCGTGGAACCACCATGAAGACTTCTGCGAACGACTCCCTGCTCGCTCGGGCCATCGCCCGGCCGGAGACAGAGGAGAAGGTGGCCCGCCGCATCCTCGACGCCGCACTGGAGCAGTTCACGACCTTCGGCCTGCGGCGTTCCTCGGTGGACGACGTCGCCAAGCGGGCCGGCGTCTCGCGGGTGACGGTCTACCGCCGCTTCCAGACCAAGGACGGCCTGGTCGAGGCGTGCCTGCTGCGCGAGGGCAGCCGCTTCTTCCAGCGCATCGATTCCGCCGTGGCCGGGCTGCCGGCCATGGAGGACCGGGTCGTGGAGGGCTTCGTGGTCGCCCTGCGCCACACCCGCGAGCACCCCCTCTTCGGCGGACTGCTCCGCCTCGAACCCGAGCTGGTCCTGCCCTACTTCACCGTCCAGGGCGGTCCCTCCCTCACCGCGACCACCGACTACCTGACCGCGCACCTGCGCCGCGCCCAGCAGGCGGAGGGACGCCCGGACTCCGATCCCCGGCCGGTGGCCGAACTGATGGTCCGCGTCGCCGTCTCCTTCCTGCTCAACCCCGCCGGCTGCATCGAGCTGGACGACGAGGAACAGGCCCGAGCCTTCGCCCGCCGGTACCTGGCCCCGCTCCTCGCCGCCTGAACCCCGCCCGCCGCGCGGCCCGTTCAGCGCCGGCGGTGGAGCCCTCGTACCAGCGCCACGGCCCGCGCCTTCACCGCCGCCGGGGTGGTGAAGGACGTCAGGTCGACCGGTGCCGCGAACCGCCGCACCGTCACCGACTGCGGCGCGGCGAACGCGCGCAGGCCGTCCGCGCCGTGGATCCGGCCGAACCCGGAGTCGCCCGACCCGCCGAACGGCAGCGCGGGGACGGCGGCGAAACCCAGCACCGAGCCGACGGAGACCGCGCCCGCGCGCAGCCGGGCGGCGATCCGCGCACCGGCCCGCCGGTCGCCGCAGAACACCGCCGCCCCGAGCGCGTACCGGGAGGCGTTCGCCCGGCGCACCGCCTCCGCCACGTCCGCCACCGCGTTGACCGCGACGACCGGCCCGAACGTCTCCTCCGCCATGGCGGCCGACTCCTCCGGCACGTCGGCGAGGACCACCGGCGCCACGAACGGCCCCGCGTCCGCCTCGGGCGCGTCGCCGAGCGCGGCCACCGCCCCGTCGGCCAGCGCCGCCCGGACGTGCCGCCGCACCACCTCCCGCTGCGCGGGCATGGTCATCGGCCCGTACGAGGCGTCGGACCCGGAGCCGGGCCGCAGGGCGCGGGCCCGTTCCACCACCCGGCGCAGCAGCTCCTCGTGCACCTCCCGCACGGCGTAGACGCGTTCCACGCCCGCGCAGGTCTGCCCCGCGTTGCCCATCGCGCCCCACACCACGGCGTCGGCGGCGGCGTCGAGGTCCGCGTCGGCCGTGACGATCACCGCGTCCTTGCCGCCGCACTCCGCGAGGAACGGCGTGAGGGTACGGGCGCACACCGCCATCACCTTCCGCGCGGTGCCCGGCGAACCCGTGAACGCCACCTTGTCGACCTCCGCGCCGGCCAGCGCCTCCCCGGTCTCGCCCGCCCCGGTGACCACCGAGAACAGCCCGGCGTGGTCGGGCACCGCCGCGTCGAACAGCTCGGCCAGCAGCACTCCCGTGCCCGAGGTGTACTCCGAGGGCTTGAACACCACGGCGTTGCCCGCCGCCAGCGCGTAGCCGATCGAACCCATCGGCGTGTAGACGGGGTAGTTCCACGGGCCGAGGACCCCGACGACGCCCAGCGGGCGGTACACCAGCGTCGCCGCCTGGTTCGCCGCGACCAGACCGGTGCGGACACGGCGCCGGCCCAGCACCCGCCCGGCGTTGCGCGCCGCCCAGTCGAGGTGGCCGAGGGTCAGCAGCACCTCCAGTTCCGCGTCCTGGAGCGGCTTGCCGGTCTCGGCGGCGATGGTGCCGGCCACCGTGTCCAGCCGGTCCGCGAGCCGGCGCTTGAAGCGCAGCAGCCTCTCGCGCCGCCCGGCCGCCGGGAGCGCCGCCCAGCGGACACCGGCCTCCCGGGCCCGCTCCACCGCCTTGGCGACGTCCTGCGGCCCGTGCGCCGGGTACTCGGCGAGCGGTTCCCCGGTGGCCGGGGCACGCGAGGTGAACGTGCCCGATCGCCGGCCGGTCTGGGTCATGGCTGCTCCTTGGGGGGACTCTTCGTTTCCCGCGCGGGGACGACGGGCTCCTGTGCGCCCCGCCCGCCGGGCCCGTGTGCCGCGGTGTGCTCCCGCGGGTCCCGCCCGCCGGGCGCGCGTTCCTCGGCGAGGGGTTCGAGCGGTCTGTCGTGGGCCCAGTGCGGGCCCAGGTCGTCGAGGGTCCAGCCGAACGGGTAGCTGCGGGGCCGCTGCCGGTGCCCCCACCGGTCCGGCCGGGCCGGCATCCGGCGGACCACCGCGGCGCGGGCCCGCAGCGCGCGGTGGGCCGCCGCCCGCACCCATCGCGGCTGCGGCGCGAACCCCAGCGCGGCGAGCAGCGGTTCGTCCAGGAGCGCCAGCGAGAAGCGGGCGACGAGCGGCCGCAGGGGCCGCGGGTACCAGCCGGTGAGCACCCGCAGGGTGGCCGCGGCGACCCTGCGGTTGGCCGGGTCGTAGGCGAACATCTCGCGCTCGTATGCGTCGTGGAGCCGTTCGAAGCCGGCGTAGTCGCCGGGTGCCCCGGTGACGCCCATCAGCTCGCCCATGCGCCGGCCCACCAGCGCCAGCGACTCGGTCTCGTGCCGGGACAGCGGGCGCCACCCGTACCGGTCGATCCACCGCTTGGGGCCGACCACGGTGGTGGCGAGGACGTAGAGGTAGTCCTCGGCGGGGATGCGGTAGCGGCCGTGGATGCGGTTGAGATGCCGGGCGGTGGCCTTCCCGTGCGCGGAGTCCATGCCCTCGCGGACCATCTCGTAGGCGATCAGCACCGTGTCGTCGTACCGCTTCTGGCCCGCCCGTTCGAACTCCTGCGTGCGGTCGAGGAGGCGCGAGATACGCGGGACGCCGTAGTCCCGCAGGAACGCCACGGAGACGCCCTGGAGGTAGTCCCAGGGGAACTCGTACTGGGTGAGCAGCCAGAAGATCCGCTCGTGGTCCCGTTCCGGGTCCAGCCGCTCGATCTCGCGCAGCCGGCTGTAACGGCCCATGCGCTGTCGCCTCCTGTCACCGCCGTACCGCCCGTACCGCCCGGAAGTCGGGAGTCGGAGATACAAAAACTATTGACTTGTTTCACGGGGCGCGTCAATACTCCGGACCGGACGGGGAGCCGGAGCGGGCCGTCGCTACCAGGCGCGGGCCGCGTCCCGCAGGCGGTCGCGGACGCGGCGGACGTCGGGGTTGGTGCCGGCGCCCGGCCGCTCCACCAGGAACAAGGTGTTCAGCGGCGGCTCGGCGGGGGAGTGCAGCAGCACGAGGCGGCCGTCGTCCAGGTACTCCCGGCACAGCGAGCGGGGCAGCACGCTGCAACCGGCACCGGAGTTCACCGCCGACAGCACGGCGTACAGGTTGGGCACGGTGACGGCCGCGTCCGCCGCGAGCTGCCGGCCGAAGACCGTACGCCAGTACCGGCGCAGGATCGGCAGGTCCTCGGCGTACGTCACCATCGGCACCCCGCGCAGGGCCGCGCCGAGGTCGTCGGCCCCGGCGACGCGCTCCGCCCAGACCGGCGCGGCGACGAGCAGGTACTCCTCGTCGGCCAGCGGCGCCGACGCCAGGGTCCGGCCGCGCGGCCGGCGGGTCGTGATCACCAGGTCGTGGCGCCCGGCGCGCAACTCCTCCAGCAGCGGCTCGGGCAGCCCCTGCGCCATCCGCAGCCGCACACCGCCGGCCACGAGCGGGGCGAGCGCGGGCAGGACCCGGACGCAGAGCAGCTCGGAGGGGCCCGCCAGACGCACGGGCGCCGCCGCCGAGCCGGAGTCCCCCACGGCGGCCAGCGCGTCGAGCGGAGCGGCGACCCGGCCGGCGAGCTCGTGCGCGTACGGGGTGGGTTCCGCCCCGCGCGGCAGCCGGGTGAAGAGCGCGCGCCCCGTCTGCTGTTCCAGCGTGCGGATCTGCGCGGTCACCGTCGGCTGCGACAGGGCGAGTCCGGGTGCCGCCGCCGTGAACGAGCCCGCGCGGTACACGGCCAGGAAGGTGCGCAACAGGTTCAGGTCCGCGTGCGGGGGAAGACCGCCGCCGGTCGCGGACGGCGCACTGCGGTCCGTCATACGGCCAGCGTAACCGCGTCCGGCGCGGTCCCTGTTTTGCCGGAACGGCAAAGGCGCTCGCCGGTGCCGTGCCGCCCGGTGCAGGCTCGTCCCGAGGGCCCCGACCGGACATCCGCAGGGGCCCGTTCCGACCATCCCCTCGGGAGGCGACCATGTCCCACAACCCCCTGCCGGCCCGGCCCGCCGACTTCTGGGAGTCCCGCTACCGGGACTCCGGCCCCGTCTGGAGCGGGCGGCCGAACGAACTGCTCGTCCGCGAGGTGGCCGGCCTGACCCCGGGCACCGCCCTCGACCTCGGCTGCGGCGAGGGCGGCGACGCCGTGTGGCTGGCCGCGCGCGGCTGGCGCGTCACCGGTGTGGACATCTCGGCCACCGCCCTGGAGCGCGCCGCCGCGCACGCCGCCGAGGCCGGCGTCGGCGACCGTACGGCGTGGGAGCGGCACGAACTGGGCCGGTCCTTCCCCGAGGGCACCTTCGACCTGGTCGGCGCGCACTACCTCCAGTCCCCGGTCGCCCTCGACCGGCGAGGCGTCCTGCGGAGCGCGGCTGCGGCCGTGGCCCCCGGCGGCACGCTGCTGGTCGTGATGCACGCGGGCTGGGCCTCCTGGCAGCGGGAGAACCCGCCGTTCGACGCGGAGTTCCCCACCCTGGGCGACATCCTGGCCGACCTCGCCCTCGCGGACGCCGAGTGGACCGCCGGCACCCGGGAGACCGTCCGGCGGGCGAGCACCTCCCCGGACGGCGTCGAGGGCCACCGCGAGGACCACGTGCTGCGACTGCACCGGAACTGAGAGACGGACCGGCCATGTCCGATTTGTTGAAAAAGTTACGGAATTCTTTTTTGAGAAGTTAGGTGTGTTTTGCGCAATGGGGGACACCTGTGTCGTGAAGGTTATTGGCCGACCAGAGGGAGATGGTGACATGACCTCCAAGGAAATGACCGTCGAGGAAGTCGCCCAGAACATCGACATCGACGCGGCGCTCGACCCGGCTGAGGCCGACGGCGTCTTCCGCGACAGCCGTGAGTGCGCAGCCCTGGCGCTGGCGGGTGCCGAGGGAAGTCTGCTGCTGTCGCCGCCGACCCCCCGTCCGAAGAAGGGCTGACCGGATCGACTGGAGCAGCTCAATGGAACAGTCAGGCACTTCGACCCTTCTGAAGGGCGCGGTGCAGGATCTGGCTACCGGCGTGGCCTCCGCTCTCAGCAGCGGGGGCCACGGCCCGGTGCCGGGGGACCTTCTCCCGGCCGCGGGGGCCGACGGGTACGCCCCGGCGGCCGTCCGGGTCCTGGGAGCCGACTTCCTCCTGCCGCACACCCTGTCCGGCACCCGGCCGGGGCCAACAGAACTGGCCCTCTTCCGGCAGGCCGTCGACGCGTACCCGCCCCGCCCCGACGCCGCGCCCACGGTGGTGTGGAGCCACTGGGCGATGGTCCGGACCCTCGGCCGGCTGGCACCGCCCGGCGAGAGGGACGCGGCCGCCGCGCACGCCGAACCCGCCGCCGGCTGGCTGGAACTGGCCGACTGGCGGACCCTCACGCATCAGCTCGCGGTCCTTGCACCGCTCGCCCTCCCGGGCGAGGACAGCGCCGTGGCCCGCGTGGCCCGCGGCCGGCCGGTCGACGTCGCGCGCGGCTTCGTACGGGCGGTGCGCCGCCGGGACTGGGGCCAGGCGGCCGGAGCGGGCCGCTGGCTCACCCTCCTGGACGGCGTCCCCGACACGCTCGGTCTGGAGACCGGACTCGACTTCGTGGAACTGATGGCCGGCGGCGACCCCCAGGTGGACCTCCAGGTGCGGGCCGCCCGGCTGCTGCGGGACAGGGCACTCGTGTGACCGCCGTGACCACCGGGCGCGCCGCCCCGCGCGTGCGGGACGTCGCGGTCGCGGCCATGTCCTGGGTCCACGCCCACCGTGACCGGTTCGCCCTCGGCGACGACGCGCTCGCCGCGTACGGCGAGGTCGACCGTACGTGGAAACCGCTCGGCGAACTCGCCCAGATGTGCGCGACTGCGATCCGCCGCACCGCCCCCGCGGACCCGCTGCACGCCCGCGCCCGTGACCTGCTGGACTTCGCGTGGCACCAGACCGGCCGCGGCGCGCTCTTCGTCGACCTGCAACGGCAGGAGCCGTTCGCGACGTATCCGCTGGAGGTCTACGCGGCCTTCGCCGCGGCCGGTCTGCGCCACCCCGGCTACGAGGCCGGCCTCGCCGCGGTGGCCGGCACCCGTGGCTGGCGGCTCGTCGAACAGGACCCGACCCGCCGCCTCGGTGTCCTGGCCGCCGAACGGTACGCCGGTGTCACCCGGCCCGAGCCGCCCGACGCGGTGCTGGCCTCCACCTGGCTCGGCGGACTGCCCGAACCGTGGACCTTCGAGACATCGGCCGGGTACGCGCTCACCCACGTCGTCTTCCACCTCACCGACTGGGGACGCGCCGCTCCCGGCGCCGTCCCGCCCGCCGTCGCGGAGTACCTGACGCAGTGGCTGCCGCCCTGGCTCGACACCTGCCTGGAAGCGGGCATGTGGGATCTGAGCTGTGAACTGCTGGCCGTCGCCGCGACCGTACCCGGCTCGCTCGACCCGGCCGCGGCCGGCGAGGCGTGGTCGCGCGTCACCGGCGCCCAGCGGCCCACGGGCGCCCTGCCCGAGGTCGGCGAGGGCAGCGATCCGGACGGCGGCACCGACTTCGCCCACTGCTACCACTCCACCCTGCTGGCCGCCTTCGCGGCCGTCCTCACCCACGCCCTCGCGCCCGCCCCCGCCCGACCCCGACAAGGAGTGTCCGGATGACCGACACGCGCCTGCTGCACACCGTCGGGGTCCGCGCCATGCAATGGCTGTGGGAGCACCGGGACGGCTTCCGGCTCGACCCCGACGTGGACCCCGAGATCGGGTTCCTGGAGCGCTTCAAGCCCATCGGTGAACTCGCCCTGGTCTGCAAGGTGCTCTTCCGCGAGGGCGTGGCCGGCTCCGAGCAGGCGCGGATCGCCCGGCAACTCCTCGACCACGCCTGGCGGGTGTCCCTGGACGGCGGCCGCATGCTGGTGCGCGGCCAGCGCACGGAACCGATCTCGCCCATCCCCTTCGAGGTGTACCTGGCCTTCAAGGAACTGGGGCACAGCCAGCCCGAGGTGGAACGGGCCGTCGTCCTCAACCACCGCACGGAGAGCTGGACGGCGTTCGAGAAGGCCCCCACCCGCAGGCTCGGGCTCTCCGCGTTCGTGCGCCGCTTCGGCCTGACTCCCCGCCCGTCCGAGGCCGAGGCACTGGCCGACACCTGGCTCGCGCGGACCCCCGAACCCTGGACGGTCGAGGGCCACATCGCCTACGACGTCACCCACGCGGTGTTCCACCTCACCGACTGGGGCGAGCGCCCCGGCGGCCTGCCGCCCCGCATCGCCGACTACCTCGCCACCTGGCTGCCGGTCTGGATCGACGACTGGACGGACCTGGAGCGCTGGGACCTGCTCGGCGAACTCCTCGTGGTCGACGCCTGCCTGCCCGAACCCGTCCTCGACGAACGGGCCTGGAAGGCGTTGGCCGCCGCGCAGCAGCCCGACGGCGCCATGCCCGCCGTCCGCACCATGCCCGAGGGCGGCCCCGACGAGGTCTTCGACATGGTCTACCACCCGACTCTGGTCGCCGCCTTCGCCTCCACCCTGGCGACCTCCCGGTCCCTCAACGTGCTGATGGGCAGCCCCGCATGACCGCACCCGCACCGGCCTGGCCGGGCACCCCCCTCGACGACCCGGCCGCGCCCCCAGGCACCGGCACCCCCGATCACGACTTCGACCACGACCACGACCACGACGACGGCCTCGCCGAGCGGCTCACCGCCGCCGTCGAGGCCGCCGACGCCCCCGACGCCGTCTTCGCCGTCTCCCGCCACGGACGCCGCACCCTCCGCGCCGGCGGCACCGCGCCGACCCCCGAGCGCCCCCGCGAGGACCTGCGCTACGAGACCGGGTCGGCCTCGAAGACGTACACCGGACTGCTGCTGGCCGGCCTGATCGGGTCCGGCACGCTGACCGGGGGAGAACCCGCCGCCGCGTGCCTGGACCCCGGGCGCCCCGTGGAGGCCGACCCGGTGACGCTCGCCCACCTCATCACCCACACGGCCGGGCTGCCCGCGCTGCCGCCCGGGTTCCGCGCCCGTGCCCTGCCGGCCTGGCGCACCAACCCCTACGGCCGCTTCCCGGCCGACCGGGTCGTGGACGCCTTCCTGCGCCACCGCCCCCGGCACCGCCCCGGCACGCGCTGGCACTACTCCAACTACGGGGTCGCCGTGCTCGGCCACGCCCTCTCGGCGGTCACCGCGACGCCCTGGGAGACCCTGCTCGACCGGCACGTGCTGCGCCCGTTCGGCCTCGCCGGCACCGGGCTGCGGCCCGCGGGCCCGGACACCGACGCCGTGGGCCACACCAAGGACGGCCGCACCCCCGTCCCGGCCTTCGACGCCGGCGGCTTCCCGGCGGCGGGCGCCGTCCGCGCCACCCCGCACGACCTGCTCACCTTCCTGGAGGCTCACCTCGACCCGGACGGCTCCCCGGCCGCCGGGGCGCTGCGGGCCGTACGGGTGCCGGTGCTCCGCCGGGGCCTCGGCCACCGCCACGTGCACACCGTCGCGTGGTTCCGCCACCCCACCGACGGCGGGCCGCTGTACTTCCACAGCGGCGCGACCCTCGGCCAGCAGGCGTTCCTCGGGTTCCGGCCGGACACCGGCACCGCCCTCGCCGCCGTCTGCACCCGGCGCTTCCGCGTCCACGACCCGTTCATCGCCACCGCCTACGCCCTGCTCGCCGACGACTGACGACAACGACCGACAGCCGAGGGCCGGCGAAGGGAACGGCGTCCGGCGCGGGGACCCTTCTCCCCGCGCCGGACGCCGTTCCCCGTTCAGTCCCGTGTCACAGCTGCTGCCACAGCGCCGGGGTCCCCTCCGGCGACCAGGCGACCTGCGCCTGGTGGTTCTGGAGACACGTGTAGCGCACACCGCCGTAGCTGACCGTGGAACCCGCCTGGTAGACGCGGCCGGAGCGCCAGCCGTTCGCCACGCCCTCGTCCGCCGGGGCGGGCAGCGTGGCCTGCGTGTCCGTCGTCTTCAGCGTGAGGCCGAACTCCTCCAGGATCGGGTTGACCGGCTGGAAGAACGTCGTACCGCCGTTGGTGCAGTCACCCGAACCGCCGGAGGTGACGCCCTGCGCCTGCGCGCCCGCGACGAACGGGCCGCCGGAGTCACCTGGTTCGGCGCACACCGTGGTCTGGGTGAGGCCGTCGACGGTGCCCTCCGCGTAGCTGACGCTGGCGTCGTGCTGCTCGATGGTCCCGCAGTGCCAGCCGGTGGTGGAGCCCGAGCGGCACACCGACGCCCCGACGAGCGCCTGCACCGACCCGGCGACCTGCACCTTCTTGTCGTCCTCGCCCTTCACGTCCGGGGTGGCGGTCCAGCTCTCGTTCACCCCCACCCACGACATGTCCTTGCTCGGGAAGGTGGACGCCTTGAACTCGCCCTGCGCGGCCTTGTCGGCGCCGGCGGTCTTCGCGCCCGGCTTGCCGCAGTGCCCGGCCGACGCGAAGCCCTGCTCCGCGCCCTTGGTGACGGAGAACCCGATCGAGCAGCGGGCCTTGTCGTCGATGAAGTACGCCTCGCCGCCGACGATGTCCGCCAGGACCCGCGGCCGGTTCTCCGAGACCCGCACCCCGACGTCCTTGGTGTCGAGACCCGCGGCCCTGACGAAGGAGTCGGCGGCCTTCTTCTCGGTGGCCTGCACGACGACCTTGTTGGAGGGCAGGTCGACGTACCAGACCGGCGTGTCGGGGGTGCTGACCCGGCGGGCGGCGGCGTCCAGGCGCTCCTTGACGGTCGTGAGGTCGGACAGGGTCCGCTCGACGACCGTCGCCTCGGCGCCCTGCGCGCGGATCGCCGCGACGTGCGAGGCGTCGGTGGTGGCGACGGTGAGCCGCGCGGACGTCGTGCCGCTGACCCAGGCACCGGCGTAGTGGGTGCCGAGGGTGGTGCGGAGCCGGCCGGCGCGGGTGCCCGCCTCGGCCTCGTTGACCAGCCGCGCCGACGCCTGGTCCGGCGTCAGCCTCAGGTCGCGGCCGAGCGCGCGCAGCACCTCCGCCGACGGGCGGTCGGCGCCGAGGGTCTGCGCGGCGGTGGGCAGCGGGCCCGGGGCGGGCGGCGGCCCGGCCGCGGCGGCCGAGGGGACGGCGGTCAGGACGAGGGCGCCGAGCGCGGTGACCACGGCGCTACGGCGTCCCGTGGCGTGTCTGCCGACCATGCGATGTGCCTCCTAGAGAAGGGTGAGGAAGTGCTAGCCCTAGCCCGATCCGTCCCGTTCGATGCCGGGCGCGCGCCTGGTTCGCGCTTTGGGGGACGCCGACGGGTGCCAAGTGCAGTACTGCGGCCCGCCCGGCGGGTCACGCCGGCTTCAGTCCCTGCGCGCCGACCTCGGTGACGAAGGAAGCGGCGGTGGTGAGGGCGGCGCCCGGCTGCGAGATGGCGGAGACGGTCTTGAAGTCCAGCCGCGCGGACTGCCGCCCGATCTCCACACAGGCGAGACCGCGCCTGCCGTCGTAGAACTTCATGTGCGGGTTGGCCTTCATGTACGTGTCCCAGTTGTCGGGCTTCTCCGCGCCGTCCTTGCCGCTGGCCACGGAGGTGCAGGTCAGCTCCGTGCCCACGGTGGTGGAGTCCGGGTCGTCGAAGTTCTCCTTGACGTCGAAGGCGTAGGCGACGTGCACGTCACCGGTGAGGATCAGCCAGTTGTCCACGCCCGCGGCCCTGGCCCCGGCGACGAGGCGGCCACGGGAGGCGCGGTAGCCGTCCCAGGCGTCCATGGACATCGTGGCATCGGCGGTCAGACCGAACTTGCGCTGCGAGAACGTCACCTGCTGGGGCGTCACGTTCCACAGCGCGCCGGAGGACTGCCAGCCGTCCAGCAGCCACTTCTCCTGGGCGGCGCCGGTCATGGTGCGCGCCGGGTCGTCGGACTCCGTGCCGGGCGCGTGCGGCCGGTCGTCGTAGGCCTGGTCGGACCGGTACTGGCGGGTGTCGAGGATGTCGAACTGGGCGAGGGTGCCCCAGTGCAGCCGGCGGTACAGCTGGGCGTCGGGGCCCTGCGGCAGCTGGGCGGAGCGCAGCGGCTGGTGCTCCCAGTAGGCGCGGTAGGCGGCGGCCCGGCGGGCCAGGAACTGGTCCTGCGGGACGTCGTTCTCGGGGACCGGTCCGGCGTAGTTGTTCTCGGTCTCGTGGTCGTCCCAGGTGACGACGAACGGGTGCGCGGCGTGTGCGGCCTGGAGGTCCTCGTCGCTCTTGTACAGGGCGTAGCGCAGCCGGTAGTCGGCGAGGGTCATCGTCTCGCGGTTGAAGACGTCGGGCAGGGTGATGTCGGTGTAGCCGCGCTCGCCGCCCGCCGAGTTCACCGCGTACTCGTAGAGGTAGTCGCCGAGGTGGAACACCACGTCGACGTCCTCCTCGGCGAGGTGCTTGTGCACCGTGTAGTAGCCGTCCTGGTAGGCCTGGCAGGCGACCGCGGCGAGCCGGAGGGAGGCGGGGGCGTCGGTCTCCGCGGGCGCGGTGCGGGTGCGGCCGACCGGGCTGATGTGGGAGCCGGCGCGGAAGCGGTAGTGGTACTCGGTGCCCGGATCGAGGCCCTTGACGTCGACGTGGACGCTGTGGCTGTACTCCGGATAGGCCAGGGCCGTGCCCTTGCTGACCACGACGCCGAAGTACTCGTCGTAGGCGACCTCCCACTCCACCGTCACCCGCTGCTGGCCGAGTCCGCCGTCCTCGGCGAACGGCTCGGGTGCGAGCCGGGTCCACAGCAGCACGGAGTCCGGCAGCGGATCGCCGGAGGCGACGCCGAGGGTGAAGGGGTCGGAGCCGATCCGGGCGGCGTCCAGTTCGCGTGCGGCGACGGCGCCGCGGGCCGGCAGGTTGGTGGAGAAGGCGAGCGCCGCGGCGGCCGCGGTGACGGTGAGGAAACGCCGGCGGCCTAGGTGCCGGGCGGCGGTGCCCAGTACGGCGTCGTGCGGGGAGTAGGCATGCTCGGCCAGGGCTCTGGGACGGCCCGGAAACGCCATCTGGGGTCCTCTCGTAGGGGCGGCGCGGACCATGCATGCTAAGCAGACAAAAAACTCAAAAGCGGTGAAACGTGCGGAAGGGAGGTGGTGATCACACAGGAGGCGGTACGTGTGCGCCGGGGCCCGGGAGGCCGCGGCGCAGCAGCGGCGTGGCGACGGTGAGCGCGAGGGCGAGGCCGCCGTGGAGCGCCGTGTCGAACCACTGGAAGGTCCGATAGCCACCGGGCGGACTGGCCTCGTCCAAGCGGGCGACGTATGGGCGGCTCGGGCCCCGGCTGAGGGACGTGCCCGGTGGCACCAGGGTCCGGGCGTGGTGCCGACCTCCCGGGCCGACCGCTCCTCGCGGCCGGGCTGCCGCTGACCGGGGCACCGGGCCGCCCCCGGACACCGAGGTGTCCCTGATCCGCTACGAGCACGGCCGGACGCGGCAGGGGCGGCCGCCCCGGCACCGCGGACAGGACGGTGAAGGGCCGGCGCCGCGAGGGCCGGCCCTGGCGCCTTCGGCCGGGCGTTCAGGCGGTGGACGCGACCGCCGCCACCGCCGGTACCCGCAGCACCCGCCGGGCCGTCGCCAGGCTCGTCCCCAGCGTCACCGCGGCCGCGACCGCCGCCATGGCGAGCCCCGTGCCGAGGAACGCGTCCGGGACCACCTCGTCGGTGCGCACCACCGTGAACGGCACCACCCCGGCCAGCGCGGCGAGCGTCCCGAACAGCACCCCCACCACCGTGAGCAGCGCGCCCTCCGCCCCCACCGTGCCGAGCACCTGACCGGGCGTCGCGCCCGCGAGGCGCTGCCGGCCGAACTCGCCGGAGCGGTACGTCGTCGCCGCGTACAGCGAGTTGACCAGCATCAGGCAGACGAACACCGCGATGATGCCGACCACCGTGAGGTTCAGCGTCTCCATGTTCTTGGCGTCGACCGTCTTCACCCGGCCCGACGCGGCGACGGCGTCGCTCTCCACGGACTGCAGGGTCAGGGTCGCCGTGGACACCGCCGTGAACAGGATCAGCGACATCAGGATGCCCGCCAGGTGACCGGCCCGCTCGCGCAGATTGCGCACCGCGAGCCAGCCGGCCGCCCCGCCCAGCGGCAGCCGGGCCGTCACGGCGGTCAACAGCCGCGCCGCGAGCAGCGCGAAGCCGACCGAGAGCAGGATCGCCCCGTACGCGGCGGGCGCCATCAGCGCCTCGTCCGTCGCGGAGAAGGCGAACGTCGAGCAGGTGCTCACGGCCCCCGCGGCCAGCGCCGCGTACGCGAGGCGCCGCCGGGCGCGGGTTGGCCGCGGACCGCGCCGGGTCACCCGCCGTACGGCGAGGAGCGCGGCGCCCGCCGCCGCGAGCAGCGTGACGCCCGTACCGGACCACAGGGCGACCGGCCCGAAGGAGTGCTCCACGGACCCGGCCACCTGCCCGCCGTCATGGAAGACGCCGAGCAGCGCGCGCCCGCCGAGCACGGCCGGACCGACCGCCAGCGCCGTCCCCGCCAGGGCCACGGCCACCGCCTCGCCCACCACCATCCGGCCGAGCTGCGCCGGTGTCGCCCCCGAGCAGCGCAGCAGTTCCAGCTCGGCGGCGCGCTGACGCACCGTGACCGTGAGGGTCGAGGCGATCGCGAAGAACACCAGCAGAGTGCCGTAGCCGCCCACCACCCCCGCCGTCAGGCCGAGGGTGTCGGCGCTCGCCGGGTCCACCCCGGGCCGCGCCGCCGTGTCGTGCAGCGAGTTGAACGTCATGACCACCGTCGCCCCCAGGAAGGCGGCGAGCAGCGTCGCGAGGAACCGTCCGGGCCGGTGCCGGACCGACCGCAGGGCCAGGGACAGCACGGCTCACACCCCCGCCCGCACGTCGTCGCCCAGGTGCGCCAGCCGCTCGGCCACCGCGTCCGCCGTCGGCGCGTCCGCCCGGCCGGCCACCCGGCCGTCCGCGAGGAACACCACGGCGTCCGCGTACGAGGCGGCGACCGGGTCGTGCGTCACCATCACCACGGTCCGGCCGTGCACCTGCACCGCGTCCCGCAGCAGCTCCAGCACCCGCCGCGCGCTGCGCGTGTCCAGGGCGCCGGTCGGCTCGTCCGCGAAGATCACCTTCGGCTCGGTGACCAGCGCCCGCGCGATCGCCACGCGCTGGCGCTGACCACCGGACAGCTGGTGCGGCCGATGACCGAGCCGGTCGCCGAGCCCGACCGCGGTGAGGACCTCCCGGGCCCGCCGCCGGTCCACCCGCCGACCGGCCAGCTTCAGCGGCAGCACCGTGTTCTGCGCGACGGTCAGCGTCTCCAGCAGGTTGTACTGCTGGAAGACGAACCCGACCCGCCCCCGCCGGAACTTCGTCAGCTCCGCCTCACCGCCGCCCGTCAGCTCCGTGCCGTCCACCCGCACGATCCCGCTGTCCGGCCGGTCCAGCCCCGCCGCGCACTGGAGCAGCGTCGACTTGCCCGACCCCGACGGCCCCATCACCGCGGTGAACGTGCCCTGTTCCAGCCCCAGCGTCACCCCGTCCAGCGCGGTCACGGCGCCGTCCCCGCCGCCGTACGTCTTCCTGACCTTCACCAGCCGCAACGCCTCCGAGGACATCGCCACCACCTCCCGTACGGCACCCCCTGTGCCTCGCCGACGACGCTAAGGGGCGGCACGGGGGCGGCGCAGTGGGCGCAGAACCCGTATCGGGGGGTGTACCCAGTGACACCGGCGGGTGCGGCGGGTGCCGCTCACGCGGACGTGACCAGGACCACCTCCAGGGTGCGCGGGCCGTGTACGCCCTCCACCCGGTCCAGTTCGATGTCGCTGGTCGCGGACGGGCCGGAGATCCAGGTCAGCGGGCGGGCGGGGTCCAGGCGTTCCAGGGCCAGGGGGACCGAGGAGACCACCTGGGAGGGGACGCGCACGACACACACGTGGTGGTCCGGTACGAGGGTGATGCGACGGCGGCCCTGGTCGGGGGAGCCGTCCAGGACGATGGTGCCGGTCTCGGCGACGGCGACCGCGCAGCCGGTGACCACGCTGTCCACCCGGTCCAGTCCGTGCGCCGTGGTGTCCGCCTCGTCCGCGACCCGGGTGACGTCGGTGTCCGCGAGCCACCCCTCGTCCAGCCCCGGTGGCACGACCACCGACGCCGAGCCGCGCGCGCTGAGCACGCCGGCGATCAGGGACGGGAGCCCGGCCTCGTCGCAGCGGTGCACGACCGCCCGGTAGTCCGCCAGGTTCTCGGCGAGCAGTTCCACTGTCTCCGCCGTGCTCCGCGCCCCGTGCTCGCGCAGGTAGTCCCGGTCCAGCGCCTGTTCGTAAGGTGTGCCGTCGTCCCGTGGTACGTCCGCCAGGGCGCGGCGCACCCGGGCCAATACCCTGTCCCTGCTGCTCACTTCGCGCCGTCCTTCCCGCCGTTCGTCCGCTGCCACCAGTCGCGGAACGGTTCCGCCGGCACCGCCGGCAGCTCCCGGCCGCCGGTCCACGCCCTGCCCGGCCCCGGCAGGGTGCGCGGGTGGAAGCGCCGGGTGCGCGACGCCAGCCGCTGGCCCGCGCGCAGCGCTCCCGGACGGGTGAACGCCCACTGCGCGGCCCGCATCGCGGCCCGCTCGGCGGCGTGCCCCTTGGCCGGCTTCAGCAGCACCTTGTTGCCGCGCCGGACCGCCGGACCGCCCTGCACCACCCGCTCCCGCAGGTGCACCAGCACCTCGGGGATGTCGATGGCGACCGGGCACACCTCGTAACAGGCGCCGCACAGCGAGGAGGCGTAGGGGAGGGAGGCGTCGATCTCGCTGCCCGTGCCGCGGAGCTGGGGGCTGAGGATCGCGCCGATCGGGCCCGGGTACACCGAGCCGTAGGCGTGCCCGCCGGCCCGCTCGTACACCGGGCACACGTTGAGACAGGCCGAGCAGCGGATGCAGCGCAGCGCCTGCCGGCCGACCTCGTCGGCGAGGGTGTCGGTACGGCCGTTGTCGAGCAGGACGAGATGGAAGACGCGGGGGCCGTCGCCGTCCGTCGTGCCGGTCCAGGTGGACGTGTACGGGTTCATCCGCTCGGCCGTCGAGGAGCGGGGGAGGGTCTGGAGGAACACCTCCAGGTCCTGCCAGGTCGGCACGGTTTTCTCGATGCCGACCACGGAGATCAGCGTCTCCGGCAGGGTCAGGCACATCCGCCCGTTGCCCTCGGACTCCACGACCACCAGCGTGCCGGTCTCGGCGACCATGAAGTTGGCGCCGGAGATGCCGACCTTGGCCCGCAGGAACTTCTCCCGCAGGTGCAGCCGGGCCGCCTCCGCGAGTTCGGCGGGGGTGTCGGTGAGGCCCTCGGGCGCCGGGCGGCCCCACTCGCCCATCTCCCGCTCGAAGATGTCCCGGATCTCCCCGCGGTTGCGGTGGATCGCCGGGACCAGGATGTGCGACGGCCGGTCCTTGCCCAACTGCACGATCAGCTCGGCGAGATCGGTCTCGTAGGCGTTGATGCCCGCCTCGGCGAGGGCCTCGTTCAGCCCGATCTCCTGGGTGGCCATCGACTTGACCTTGACGACCTCCGTCTCGCCGGTCTCCTGGACCAGCCGGGTGACCAGGGCGTTGGCCTCGTCGGCGTCGGCCGCCCAGTGGACGACGCCGCCCGCCGCCGTCACCGCCTCCTCCACCTGCTCCAGATACCGGTCCAGGTGGCGCAGCGTGTGGTCCTTGATGCGCTTGCCGGCCTCCCGCAGCGCCGCCCAGTCCTCGACCTCCGCCACGGCCTTCGCCCGCTTGGCGCGGATGGTGTGCGTGGCGTGGCGCAGATTGCCGCGCAGGGTGGTGTTCCGTACCGCGTCGTGCGCGGCCTTCGGGAAGGCCGGCATCCCTACGAACGTGCCGCTCATACCGCCGGTTCCTCCTCCGTGCTCGCCAGGATCTCCGCGATGTGCACCGGCCGCATACCGGTGCGCAGCCGCGCCATGGTGCCGCCGATGTGCATCAGGCACGAGTTGTCGGCCGCGCACAGCACCTCCGCGCCCGTCGACTCCGCGTTGCGCACCTTGTCGGTGCCCATCGCCAGCGAGACGTCGGAGTTCTTCACCGCGAACGTGCCGCCGAACCCGCAGCACTCCTCCGCGCCGGGCAGTTCGACCAGGTCGAGGCCCTTCACGGCGGTCAGCAGCCGCCGCGGCCGGTCGCCCAGCCCGAGGCTGCGCAGCCCGTGGCAGGTCGGGTGGTAGGTCACCGTGTGCGGGTAGTACGCCCCGACGTCCGTCACCCCCAGCACGTCCACGAGGAACTCCGTCAGCTCGTACGTCTTCGGCACCACCGGCGCCAGCGTCGCCGCGAGGCTCTCCCCGCGCCCCTCGGCACGGGCCCGCTCACCCATTCGCGGATAGAGTTCCCGCACCATGGCCCCGCAGGAGCCCGACGGCGTCACGATCGCGTCGTACTCCCCGAAGACATCGGAGAAGTGCCGGGCCAGCGGCTCCGCCTCGTGCCGGTAACCGGTGTTGTAGTGCGCCTGTCCGCAACAGGTCTGCCCGGCCGGGAAGTCGACATCGACGCCCAGTCTGGTCAGCAGTCTCACCACGGCACGGCCCGTGTCCGGATAGAGCGTGTCATTGACGCAGGTCAGGAACAGGGCGACACGCATCGCGGCTCCTTCGGGTCGATCATCGGACGAGTGCAGGGTAGTGGGCGGCGCGGGCGCCGGGGAGCCCCCGGTCACCGGACGGCGAGCCGGGCCGCGGCGGCCCGCCAGCGCGCGGCACCGCCGCGCGGCTCGTAGCGGACCGGACGCTGGGTGCGCACCAGCAGGTCGCGCATACCGGCGAGATCACCGACGTGCCCGTCCGCGCGGGCCTGCACCAGGACGTTGCCGAGCGCGGCGGCCTCCGCCGGGCCCGCCACCACCGGCAGCCCGCAGGCGTCCGCGGTGAGCTGGCACAGCAGCGCGTTGCGCGCCCCGCCGCCGACGACGTGCACGACGTCGACCGGATGCCCGGCCAGCCGCTGCGCGTCCTCGACCGCCGTCCGGTGCGCGAGGGCGAGGGAGTCCAGGATGCAGCGGGTCACCTCGGCGGGGGTCTCCGGGACCGGCTGTCCCGAGGCGCGGCACGCCGCGGCGATCCGCTCCGGCATCCGGCCCGGCGCGAGGAACGCCGCGTCCCCCGCGTCCACCACCGACCGCAGCTGAGGTACCTCGGCCGCCGCCCGCAGCAGCTCGCCCAGGTCCGGGCCGCCCCAGTCCCGTACGCACTCCTGGAGCAGCCACAGGCCCATGATGTTGTGCAGGTAGCGGACCGTGCCGTCCAGGCCCAGCTCGTTGGTGAAGTTCGCGGCGCGGCTCTCCTCGGTCAGCACCGGCGCGGTCAGCTCCAGGCCGGCCAGCGACCAGGTGCCGGTGCAGATGTAGGCGAACCGCTCGTCGGCCGCGGGCACGGCGGCCACCGCGGATGCGGTGTCGTGCGAGCCGACCGCCGTCACCGGGACCGGCCCCGTCAGGCCCGTCTCCGCCAGCACCTCCGGCCGCAGCACCCCCGCCGGGTCGCCCGGCAGCCGCAGCGGCGGGAACAGCCCGAGGTCGACACCGAGCCGCTCGGCGAGACCGTACGCCCAGTCCCGGGTGCGCGGGTCGATCAGCTGGGTGGTGGAGGCGTTGGTCAGCTCCGTGCCCTGCTCACCGGTGAGCCAGTACGTCAGCAGGTCCGGGATCAGCAACGCCCGCCGTGCCTGCGCCAGTTGGGCCGTCGAACGGGCCGCCGTCAGCTGGTACAGGGTGTTGAACGGGGCGTACTGGAGCCCGGTCGCCGCGTACAGTTCGGCGGCCGGCACGGTCGCCCACACCTTCTCCGCGACACCCTCGGTACGGGCGTCGCGGTAGTGCACCGGGTTGCCGAGCAGTGCTCCGTCGGCGTCCAGCAGGCCGTAGTCCACGGCCCAGCTGTCCACGCCGACGGAGGCCACCTGCCCGGCCGCCCGCAGCCCGTCCAGCACCCCGGCGTACAGCCCGAGGACGTCCCAGCGCAGCCCCTCCGGCACACGCACCGGCCGGTTGGGGAAGCGGTGCGCCTCGGTCAGCTCCAGGGTGCCGGGGCCGACGCGGCCGACCATGACGCGTCCGCTGGACGCGCCGAGGTCGACCGCGGCGTACGAGGTGGTGTCCGCGCTCATCGCAGGAACGCGGCGGCGACGCCGGCGTCGACCGGGACGTGCAGGCCGGTGGTGTGGGTCAGCTCCCCGCCGGTCAGCGCGAACACGGCGTTGGCCACGTGCTCGGGCAGCACCTCGCGCTTGAGGATGGTCCGCTGCGCGTAGAACTCGCCCAGCTTCTCCTCCTCCACCCCGTACACGGCCGCGCGCTGGGCGCCCCAGCCACCGGCGAAGATCCCCGAACCCCGCACCACGCCGTCGGGGTTGACCCCGTTGACGCGGATGCCGTGCTCGCCCAGCTCGGCGGCGAGCAGCCGCACCTGGTGGGCCTGGTCGGCCTTGGTGGCGGAGTAGGCGATGTTGTTCGGACCGGCGAACACGGCGTTCTTGGAGGCGATGTAGACGATGTCGCCGCCCAGCTTCTGCGCGATCATCACCCGGGCCGCCTCCCGCGACACCAGGAACGAACCGCGCGCCATGATGTCGTGCTGGAGGTCCCAGTCCTTGGCGGAGGTCTCCAGGAGCGGCTTGGAGATGGAGATGCCGGCGTTGTTGACGACCAGGTCCACCCCGCCGAAGGCGAGGGCGGCGGCGCGGAACGCGGCGGCGATCTGCTCCTCGTCGGTCACGTCCACGGTGACGGCGACGGCCTTGTCCGGGCCGCCCAGCTCCTCGGCGACCGCGGCGGCGTTCTCCCCGTTCAGGTCGGCGATCACGACGCACGCGCCCTCGCCGGCCAGCCGGTGGGCGATGGCCTTGCCGATCCCGCTGCCCGCCCCCGTCACCAGCGCCACCCGGGTCGCCAGCGGCTTGGGCTTCGGCATCCGCTGGAGCTTGGCCTCCTCAAGGGCCCAGTACTCGATGCGGAACTTCTCCGACTCCTCGATCGGCGCGTACGCGGAGACCGCCTCGGCCCCGCGCATCACGTTGATCGCGTTGACGTAGAACTCGCCGGCCACCCGCGCGGTCTGCTTGTCCTTGCCGAAGCTGAACATGCCCACGCCCGGCACCAGGACGATCGCCGGGTCGGCGCCGCGCATCGCGGGGGAGTCCGGCTCGGCGTGCCGCTCGTAGTAGGCGGCGTACTCCGCCCGGTACTCGGCGTGCAGTTCCCGAAGCCGCGCGACGGCCTCCTCCAGCGGGGCGCCGGGCGCCACGTCGAGGACGAGCGGCCGGACCTTGGTGCGCAGGAAGTGGTCGGGGCAGGAGGTGCCGAGCGCCGCCAGCCGCGGGTGCCCGTCCCGCGCGAGGAAGTCCAGCACCACGTCGGAGTCGGTGAAGTGCCCGACCTGCGCCCGGTCCTTCGAGGCGATCGCGCGGACGTACGGCGCGAGGGCCGCGGCCCGCTCCCGCCGCTCGCCCTCGGGCAGCGCCCCGTAACCGTCGACGAGGGGCCCGAACGGCTCGGCCTTCCCCCGCTCCTCCAGGAACTTCTCGGCGGTGCGGATGATGTGCAGCGAGTTCCGCTCGCACTCCTCGCTCGTGTCGCCCCAGGCGGTGATGCCGTGTCCGCCGAGGACACACCCGATCGCCCGCGGATTGGCCGCCTTCACGGCGGCGATGTCCAGGCCCAGCTGGAAACCGGGCCGCCGCCAGGGCACCCACACCACGGTGGAGCCGAAGCACTCGGCGGTCAGCTTCTCGCCGTCCGCCGCGCAGGCCAGCGCGATCCCGGAGTCGGGGTGCAGGTGGTCGACGTGCGCGGCCTCCACCAGACCGTGCATCGCGGTGTCGATGGACGGCGCGGCCCCGCCCTTGCCGTGCAGGCAGTAGTCGAACGCGGCGACCATCTCGTCCTCGCGCTCGACCCCCGGGTAGACGTCCGTGAGCGCCCGCATCCGGTCCAGCCGCAGTACGGCAAGACCCGCCTCGGTGAGCGTACCGAGGTCGCCCCCGGACCCCTTGACCCACATCAGCTCCACCTCACCCCCGGTGACGGGATCGGTGGCGGTGCCCTTGGCGGAGGTGTTGCCGCCGGCGTAGTTGGTGTTACGGGGATCGGAACCGAGCCGGTGGGAGCGGGCGAGCAGAGCCTCGGCTTCGGGATGGGCTGCCATGTCTGTTCATTCCTTTTCAGAAAGAGGGGAGGTGAAGCGCCCCGCAAGGGCGCGGGGCCGTATTCATGTGCGGCTACCGCCGCGTGGGCGCGCTCGACCACAACGGACCCGCGGCCCGCGATGGTGCGCAACCAGGCCGGTGCTCACGCACCCCACCCGGCCTGCTCCCCGCCGACCCGCTCGGCGACGACCTTCTCGGCCCACCCGGACGCCCGGTACGCCTTCATCGGCTCGGGGTCAAGCCCCATCTCCTCACGCACCTCGCGCAGCAGCGGACGCACGTCCGTGTCGTACGCGTCCATCAGCACGCCGTTGGCCTCCAGCACGTCCTCCGCGGCCTGCGCGGCGGCCAGCGCCTCGCGGTCCACGAGCAGCGCCTTCGCCGTGGCCTCCTGCACGTTCATCACCGACCGGATGATCGCGGGGATCTTCGCCTCGATGTTGTGGCACTGGTCCAGCATGAACGCCACGTCGGCGGTGAACCCGCCCCCGCGCACCACCTCGTACATGATCCGGAAGAGCTGGAACGGATCGGCCGCGCCGACCATCAGGTCGTCGTCCGCGTAGAACCGCGAGTTGAAGTCGAACCCGCCGAGCTTCCCCTCGCGCAGCAGCGTCGCGACGATGAACTCGATGTTGGTGCCCGGCGCGTGGTGCCCGGTGTCCACCACGACCTGCGCCTTCTCGCCCAGCTTCAGGGTGTGCGCGTACGCCGTGCCCCAGTCCGGCACGTCCGTGGTGTAGAAGGCGGGCTCGAAGAGCTTGTACTCAAGGAGCATCCGCTGGTCGTCGCCGAGCCGCCCGTACACCTCGGCCAGCGCCTCGGCCAGCCGGTCCTGCCGGCCCCGGATGTCGTCCTGGCCGGGGTAGTTCGTCCCGTCGGCGAACCACAGCTTCAGGTCCTTCGACCCCGTGGCGTCCATGATGTCGACGCACTCAAGGAGGTGGTCCACCGCCTTGCGGCGCACCGCCGCGTCGGGGTGGCAGACGCTGCCCAGCTTGTAGGAGTCGTCCTGGAAGGTGTTGGAGTTGACGGCGCCGATCTTCACCCCGCGCTCCTCGGCGTGCTTGGCCAGCGCGGCGTAGTCGTCGACCTTGTCCCACGGGATGTGCAGCGCCACGGTCGGGGCGACACCCGTGAACTCGTGCACCTTGGCCGCGTCGTCGAGCTTCTCGAACGGGGTGCGCGGCACGCCGGCCTGCGCGAACACCTTGAACCGGGTGCCCGAGTTCCCGTACGCCCACGACGGCGTCTCGACAGCCTGGGTCTTCAGCGCGGCCTTCACCGCGGCGAGCTCGGTCACGTCGGCTCCTGACGTCGGGTCGTACCGGGTCTCCGTACGACCATGTGTGAAACGATTCAGAACGCGAAGCTATGAGCCCGCCGGAGGGGTGTCAACCCTTCCGGCCGACCCGAACCGTCGTGACCCGGTTGTGACCTATGGCTTTCGAAAGTTTTTCGACCCGGACCCATTGACGTGACATGCCTCACCTGCCTAACGTCCCGGCAACCCAGTTGAAACCTTTCACGACGCCGTGAGGGCCGTCCCGCCGGCGTCGTCGAGGAGCCCTCATGACCCACCCGTCCGATACGGGTCCGGCCCCGGTTCTGGCGCTCAAGGACATCTCGAAGTCCTTCGGCGCGGTCCGTGCCCTGCGGGACGTCTCCCTTGAGCTGTTCCCCGGGGAGGTGCACGCCCTCGCCGGAGAGAACGGCGCCGGCAAGTCGACCCTCATCAAGACGCTCGCCGGAGTGCACCGCCCCGACGCGGGCCAGGTGCTGCTCGACGGTGAACCCGTCGTGTTCCACGGCCCCGGCGACGCCCGCGACGCGGGGATCGCCGTCATCTACCAGGAGCCGACCCTCTTCCCCGACCTGTCGATCGCCGAGAACATCTTCATGGGCCGCCAGCCGCGCCGCGCCCTCGGCCGCATCGACCACAAGGCCACCCACTCGGTCACGGCCGACCTGATGCGCCGCCTCGGGGTCGACCTCGACCCCGACCGGCCGGCCCGCGGTCTGTCCATCGCCGACCAGCAGATCGTGGAGATCGCCAAGGCGCTCTCCTTCGACGCCCGCGTCCTGATCATGGACGAGCCGACCGCCGCCCTCACCGGCAGCGAGGTCGCCCGCCTCTTCAACGTCGTGCGCACCCTGCGCGAAGAGGGCGCCGCGGTGCTCTTCATCTCCCACCGCCTGGAGGAGATCTTCCAGATCTGCAAGCGGGTCACCACCCTGCGCGACGGTGCCTGGATCTCCAGCGAACTCCTCGACGGCATGACCGAGGACGACCTGGTCCGCCGCATGGTCGGCCGCGACCTGGAGGAGCTGTACCCCAAGCAGGACGTGACCCCCGGCGAGGTCGCGCTGAGCGTGCGCCGGCTGACCCGCGAGGGCGTCTTCACCGACGTCTCCTTCGAGGTGCGGCGCGGCGAGATCGTCGGCCTCGCCGGACTGGTCGGCGCCGGACGCACCGAGGTCGCCCGCGCGCTGTTCGGCGTGGACCGCTGGGACGCCGGAGAGGTGGAGGTGGCGGGCGTCGCGCTGGTCAACGGCGCCCCCTCCACCGCGATGGCCGCGGGCCTCGCCCTGGTCCCCGAGGACCGGCGCGCCCAGGGCCTGGTGATGGACATGTCCATCGAGCGGAACATCGGCCTCACCGGACTCCGCACCACCGTCAGGGCCGGTCTGGTGGACCGCGGCGCCGAGCGCAGCCGCTCCCTGGACTGGGCCGTCAAGCTCCAGGTGAAGTACGCCCGGATCGCCGACGCGGTCTCCACCCTCTCCGGCGGCAACCAGCAGAAGGTCGTCCTCGCCAAGTGGCTGGCCACCGGCCCCAAGGTGCTCATCGTCGACGAGCCCACCCGCGGCATCGACGTCGGCACCAAGGCCGAGGTGCACCGCCTGCTGAGCGAGCTGGCCGCCGACGGCGTCGCCGTCCTGATGATCTCCTCCGACCTGCCCGAGGTCCTCGGCATGGCCGACCGCGTGCTCGTGATGCACGAGGGCCGGCTGACCGCCGAGATCGACCGGTCCGAAGCCACCGAGGAAACCGTGATGGCCGCAGCCACCGGGAGGGCCGCCGCATGACGGTGACCGCACCCGACGAAACACCTGTCGCCGACGTCCCCAAGGCCGGCGCGACCCGGCTCGTCGACCGCGTCTTCAAGATGCGCGAACTGGCGATCCTCGTCGTCTTCCTGGTGATGATCGCCGTCACCCAGGCGGGCAACAGCGAGTTCCTCTCCGAACAGGGCATCAGGGACCTGCTGCTGAACGCGACCATCCTGGTGCTGGTCGCCACCGGCCAGTCCCTGGTCGTCATCACCCGCAACGTCGACCTCTCGGTCGGCTCCACCCTCGGCATCAGCGCCTTCGCCGCCGGCACCTACCTCCAGGGCGGCGGCAACTCCGTCGTCGCCATCGCCCTCGCCGTCCTCCTCGGCATCGGCTTCGGCCTGCTCAACGGTCTGCTGGTCAGCCTCGGCCAGGTGCCCGCCCTCGTCGTCACCCTGGGCACGCTCTACATCATCCGCGGCATCGACTCCATCTGGGTCGGCTCCCGGCAGATCACCGCGGCCGACCTGCCCGACGGCTTCGTCGACTTCGGCTCCGGCGGCATCTCCGCCGTGCCCTACCTCGCGCTGATCGCGCTGGCGGTCCTGGTGGCGATGGCGTACTACCTCAAGCACTTCGGCAGCGGACGCGAGCTGTACGCGCTCGGCTCCAACCCCGAGGCCGCCCGCCTCGCCGGCATCCCGGTCCGCAAGCGCATCCTCGCCGCCTACACCTTCTGCGGCGCCCTCGCGGGCCTGGCCGGCGCGCTCTACCTGGCCCGGTTCGGCAACGTCGACTCCGGCACCGGCAACGGCTACGAACTCACCGTCGTCAGCGCCGTCGTCGTCGGCGGCGTCGTCTTCACCGGCGGCTCCGGCAGCGTCTACGGCGCCGCCCTCGGCGCCCTGCTGCTGACCTCCATCAACAGCGTGCTGCCCGCCCTCGGCGTCAGCTCGGTCTGGGTGCTGGCCATCAACGGCATCCTGCTCATCCTCGCCATCGCGGTCGACCGGATCGTGGCCCTGCGCGTGGCGACCGCCCTGAAGAAGAGGAACGCCCGCCATGGCTGACTCGCCCTTCTCGCGCGCCATCCGGTGGGACACCGTCGTCGGCGCCCTCCTGATCGTCGTCCTGCTGCTGTCCTTCGGCTTCGTCGACGGCTTCGGCAACTCGCTCAACCTGTCGTTCCTCATCGGCAACACCCTGCCGATCGCCCTCATCGCCCTGCCGATGACCCTGCTCGTCGTCTCCGGCGAGATCGACCTCTCCGTCGCCTCGACGGCCGGTCTCTCCGGCGCGGTGATGGGCGCCCTGTGGAACGAGGGCATGACCATCGAGACGATCATCCCGATCTGCCTCGTCCTCGGCGTGGTCTGCGGCCTGGTCAACGGCCTGCTGGTGACCAGGCTCGGGCTGCCCTCGCTCGCCGTCACCATCGGCACCATGGCCGCCTACCGGGGCATCGCGCAGATCGTCCTCGGCTCCGACGCGGTCACCGACTTCCCCTCGCAGTACCTGGACTTCGCGGCCGGCCGGATCGGGGACACCTTCGTCCCGTACGCCTTCCTGCCCTTCCTGGTGCTGCTCGCCATCGCCGTGGTCGCGCTGCACGCCACCCCCTTCGGGCGGGCGCTGTTCGCCATCGGCGCCAGCGAGGAGGCCGCCCGGTTCGCCGGCATCCGGGTCAAGCGGCAGAAGCTGCTGCTGTTCGTCCTCACCGGCCTGATGGCGTCCCTCACCGGCATCTTCTGGGCCCTGCACTACGCCAGCGCCCGCTACGACAACGCCACCGGCCTGGAACTCTCCGTGATCGCGGCCGTCCTGCTCGGCGGCATCGACTTCGACGGCGGCAAGGGCACCCTCGGCGGCGCCGTCGCCGGTGTGTTCCTGCTCGGCGCGTTGCAGAACGTCATGAGCCTTCAGGACGTCTCCGCCCAGTCGCAGATCGTCGTCACCGGGGTCCTGCTCGTCCTCTCCGTGCTCGGCCCGAGGGTCGCACGCCAGATCTCCGTCGCGAGGGCGGGACGCCGAGCCGCGTCGTCGCCACCCCTGCCGAAGACGCCCGCCCCCACGCCGTGATGAACACCTCCCTTAAGGAATCAGCCATGCGCAAGTCCTCGCTCCGCCGTACCTGTGCGGCCCTCGCCGCCGTCACCTCCCTCGCCCTCGCGGTCACCGCCTGCGGCGGCACCACCAAGAAGGACGTCGAGAAGGAGGGCGGCTCGGCCGCCGCGGCCGGCAAGGCCGACCCGAACGCCGAGACCAAGAAGGGCCTGACCGTCGGCTTCCTGCCCAAGCAGGTCAACAACCCCTACTTCACCGTCGCCGACAAGGGCGGCGAGAAGGCGCTGAAGGAGCTGGGCTCCACCTACAAGGAGGTCGGTACCTCCAGCGGCACCGACACCGCGGGCCAGGTCTCCTACGTCAACACGCTCACCCAGCAGCAGGTCGACGCGATGGCCGTCTCCGCGCAGGACCAGGGCGCGCTGTGCACCGCGCTCAAGCAGGCCATGAAGAACGACATCAAGGTCGTCACCTACGACTCGGACACCAACCCCGAGTGCCGCAACGCCTTCGTCTCCCAGGCGTCCTCCGACGACCTCGGCCGCACCCAGGTGCAGCTCCTCGCCGAGCAGATCGGCAACAAGGGCGAGATCGCGATCCTCTCCGCCGCGCAGACCGCGACGAACCAGAACGCCTGGATCGAGATCATGAAGGACGAGCTGAAGGACCCGAAGTACAAGGACATCAAGCTGGTCAAGGTCGCCTACGGCGACGACGACGCGCAGAAGTCCTTCCAGCAGACGCAGGGCCTGCTCCAGGAGTACCCGGACCTGAAGGGGATCATCTCCCCGACCACCGTCGGCATCAAGGCCGCCGCCCAGTACCTCTCCGGCTCCAAGTACAAGGGCAAGGTCAAGCTGACGGGCCTCGGCACCCCCAACGACATGCGCAAGTACGTCAAGAACGGCACCGTCGAGGAGTTCGAGCTGTGGGACCCGGCCAAGCTCGGCGAGCTGGCCGCCCGCACCGCCGTCGCGCTGTCCTCGGGCCAGATCACCGGCAAGGAGGGCGAGACGTTCAAGGCCGGTGACATGGGCGAGTACACCATCGGCGCCGACGGGGTCGTCAACCTCGGCAAGCCGACCGTGTTCAGCGCCGACAACATCGACCAGTACGACTTCTGACGGAGCGGTACTCATGCAGCGTGTCTGTTTCCTGCTCAAGGTCCGCGAGGACAAGCTCGCCGAGTACCGCCGACGCCACGCCGCCGTGTGGCAGGAGATGCGGGACGCACTCTCGGCCACCGGCTGGCACAACTACTCGCTCTTCCTGCGCGACGACGGCCTCCTCGTCGGCTATCTGGAGACCGAGGACTTCGCCGCCGCGCAGGCCGGCATGGAGGCCACCGACGTCAACGCCCGCTGGCAGGCGGAGATGGCCCCGTTCTTCGAGTCCCTCGACGGGGCCCGCCCCGACGAGGCGATGAAGCCGCTCACCGAGGTGTTCCACCTCGCCTGACCACCCCCGGGGGGACGCCGCGCCGCCGGTGCGACGACCGTCGTGCCGGACCGGCGACGGTAGTGTGAAGGTCCGCGCCCGCCGCCCGGCGTCCCCTCCCAAGCGTTCCCCGTTCGACCCCTGGAGGTCCCTCCCCGATGGCCCAGTCGGTGGGTATCAAGGACGTCGCCCGTGCCGCCGGAGTCTCCGTGGGCACGGTCTCGAACGTCATCAACCGCCCGGACACCGTCGCCACCGAGACGCGGGCGCGCGTGCTCTCCGCGATCGACCGGCTCGGCTACGTCCGCAGCGAGTCCGCCCGGCAACTGCGCGCGGGCCGCAGCCGGATCATGGGCCTGCTCGTCCTCGACATGGGCAACCCCTTCTTCGTCGACGTGGCCCGCGGCGCCGAGCGCGCCGCCCGCGACGCCGGACTCGGCGTGATGGTCTGCAACAGCGCCCAGAACCCCGGTGAGGAGGCCGAGTACCTCTCGCTCTTCGCCGAGCAGCGGGTCCGCGGCGTGCTCCTCACCCCCGCCGACGCCACCGGCCGCAACATCGACACCTTCCGCCGCCACAACATCCCCTTCGTCCTCGTCGACCGGGTCGCCGAGGGCACCACCGAGTGCTCCGTCTCCGTCGACGACATCGCCGGCGGCGCGCTCGCCGTGCGCCACCTCGCCGACGCCGGGCACCGCTCCATCGCCTACGTCAGCGGGCCGCCCGGCCTCAACCAGGTCCGCGACCGCCGCACCGGCGCCCTGCGCGCCCTCGACGAGGCCGGACTCGGCCCCGACGCGCTGCGCGAGCTGCCCACCGAACGGCTCGACGTCGCCGCCGGACGGGACGCCGGCGCCCGCCTCCTCGGCCTCGCCGACCGGCCCACCGCCGTCTTCTGCGCCAACGACCTGCTCGCCCTCGGCGTCCTCCAGGCCATGTACGCCGCCGGGGTCGGCGTCCCCGACGACCTCGCCATCGTCGGCTACGACGACATCGAGTTCGCCGCCGCGGCGGCCGTCCCCCTCACCTCCGTACGGCAGCCCGCCCAGACCATGGGCGCGCTCGCCGCCGACCTGCTCCTGGAGGAGACCGAGGCGGCGACGACGGGCGCGCCGCACGAGCACCGCAAGGTCGTCCTCCAGCCCGAACTGGTGGTACGCCGCTCCAGTCTCTCCGCGCGCTGACCCTCCGCACAGCGGAATCTCCCCCTCCCGGGGTCGGCGGCGAAAGGACCCTGTGCTGAACTGGGACACGGCCGAAAATCCGTCCGTCCCAGCAGACCGGGAGTCCCGTTGACCGCCAGCTACCGCCAGCCCGGCGTCGTCCTCACCGACCGCCGCTTCACCGTCCCCCTGGACCACGCCGCCCCCGGCGGGGAGACGATCGAGCTGTACGCCCGCGAGGTCGTCGCGAGCGACAAGGCGGACCGGGACCTGCCGTGGCTGCTCTACCTCCAGGGCGGACCCGGCTTCGGGGCGAATCGTTTCATCGGGAAGCAGGCCTGGCTCGGCCGCGCCCTGGAGGAGTTCCGCGTCCTCCTCCTCGACCAGCGCGGCACCGGCGCCTCCACCCCCGCCAACCGGCAGACGCTCCCGCTCGTCGGCGGCCCCGCCGAGCAGGCCGCCTACCTCGCCCACTTCCGCGCCGACTCCATCATCCGCGACTGCGAACTGATCCGCCCCCGCGTCACCGGCGGCGCTCCCTGGACCGTCCTCGGCCAGAGCTTCGGCGGCTTCTGCACCGTCGGCTACCTCTCCCTGGCCCCCGAGGGCCTCGCCACCGCCCTGATCACCGGCGGCCTGCCCTCGCTCGACGCCCACGCCGACGACGTCTACCGGGCCGCCTACCCGCGCATCGCACGCAAGGTCGCCGCGCACTACACCCGCTACCCCCAGGACATCGAGCGCGCCCGCCGGATCGCCGGCCACCTGCTCACCCACGACGTGGTCCTGCCGAACGGCTACCGGTTCACCGTCGAGGCGTTCCAGTCCCTCGGCATCATGCTCGGCGGCAGCGAGGGCAGCCACCGCCTGCACTTCCTGCTGGAGGACGCCTTCGTCCCCGCACCCGGCGGCCCCGTCCTCTCCGACGCCTTCCAGGAACAGGTCCAGGGCCTGCTGTCCTACGCGGCCAACCCGCTGTACGCGGTGGTGCACGAGGCGATCTACGGCCAGGACGGACGGCCCACCGGCTGGTCCGCCGAGCGGGTGCGCGCCGAGTTCCCGGAGTTCGACGCCGCCAAGGCCCTCGCCGGCGACGGACCCCTCATGTTCACCGGCGAGTCCGTCCACCCCTGGATGTTCGACTGCGACCCGGCACTGCGCCCGCTGCGCGAGGCCGCGGAACTCCTCGCCGCCCGCACCGACTGGACCCCCCTCTACGACCCCGCCCGCCTCGCCGCCAACGAGGTCCCGGCCGCCGCGGCCGTCTACCACGACGACATGTACGTCGACACCGGCCACGCCCTCACCACCGCCCGCGCCGTCCGTGGCCTGCGCACGTGGGTCACCGACGAGTTCGAGCACGACGGCGTCCGGGCCGGCGGCCCCCGCGTCCTGGACAGGCTGCTGGCCCTCGCCCGCGACGAGGCCTGAGTTCGCCGGGCGCGCTGTCAGTGCTCCCGGCTAGGGTGCGGAGCATGACCGAGCCGACGCTCGCACCACCCCTGGAGCCCCTGCCCGGCGACTGGCGGCGCGCCCTGGCCGTCGTCGCCCACCCGGACGACCTGGAGTACGGCTGCTCGGCGGCGGTCGCGGTCTGGACCGACGCCGGCCGCGAGGTCGCCTACGTCCTCGCCACCCGCGGCGAGGCCGGCATCGACACCCTGCCGCCCGACGAGTGCGCCCCGCTGCGGGAGCGCGAACAGCGGGCGAGCGCCGCCGTGGTCGGCGTGAGCGAGGTGGAGTTCCTCGACCACCGTGACGGCGTCGTCGAGTACGGCACCGCGTTGCGCCGGGACATCGCCGCCGCGATCCGCCGCCACCGGCCCGAGCTGGTCGTCACCCTCGGCCACCGGGAGGAGGTCCTGGGCGGGACGTACTGGAACACCCCGGACCACGTGGCCGTGGGCCGGGCCACGCTGGACGCGGTGGCCGACGCCGGCAACCGCTGGATCTTCCCCGAACTGGCCGAGAAGGGCCTCCAGCCGTGGAACGGGGTGCGGTGGGTCGCCGTGGGCGGCTCCGACACCCCCACCCACGCCGTGGACGTCACGGACGGCCTGGAGCGCGGCATCCGCTCCCTGCTCGAACACCGCACGTACATCGAGGTGCTGACCGACCAGGACCCCGAGGAGTACGCCCGGAGCCTTCTCGTGCCGTACGCCGAGGCCACGGGGGAGCGGTTCGGCGGCCGGCCGGCGGTCGCCTTCCAGGTCTTCGCCCGGTGACCGGCACGGACGCGGCACGGCTCCTGGCCGCCCGCTTCGAGGAGCACCGCCCCCGTCTGAAGGCGGTCGCCTACCGCATGCTCGGCTCCCTCGCCGAGGCGGAGGACGCGGTCCAGGAGACCTGGCTGCGCCTGGACCGCACCGGCGCGGACGCCATCGCCAACCTCGGCGGCTGGCTGACCACCGTCACCGGCCGGATCTGCCTCGACATGCTGCGTTCGCGCGCCGTGCGCCGCGAGGAGCCGATCCCCGAGGACGCCGGTCCCTCCGTACCGGACCCGCTGGTCGGGCCGCTGCCGTCCGGCGACCCGGAGCGGGAGGCGCTGCACACGGACTCGGTGGGCCTGGCGCTGCTGGTGGTCCTCCAGACACTGGAGCCGGCCGAGCGGCTGGCGTTCGTCCTGCACGACATGTTCGCCGTGCCGTTCGACGACATCGCCCCGGTCGTGGAGCGCACCCCGGCCGCCACCCGCCAACTGGCCAGCAGGGCCCGGCGCCGCGCCCGCGACGCGGCCCCCGCGGCCGACCCCGACCTCGGGCGGCAGCGCCGGGCCCTGGAGGCGTTCCTGGCCGCCAGCCGCGCCGGGGACTTCGAGGCGCTGGTCGCCGTCCTCCACCCGGACGCGGTGCTGCGGGCCGACGGCGGTCCGTCCCTGTCCCGGCTGGTGCGCGGCGCCCGGAAGGTCGCCGGGCAGGCGGTCCTCTTCCGGCACGACCGCCTGGAGGTGCGGTTCGTCCTGGTCAACGGGGCGGTCGGCATCCTGGCCGAGGTCGACGGACGGCCGCTGTCGGTCGTCACGGCCACCGTCGCCGAGGACCGGATCACGGCGCTCTACATCCTGGCCGACACCGACCGCCTGGACCGGCTGGGGCTGCCCGGCACCGGGTAGCCCCGGGGAGGGGAGGGGGCGGAACGGGCGCGCGGCCCGGGGGAGCGAGGGGACCCGGCTGCCGGGGTCAGTCGACCGCCCGGCGCACGGGACAGCGGGCGGCCGAGGGCGAGTCGTCGCCGGTCCGCGCGGGCACGGCACCGGCTTCGGGCGTCACGGCCCGGCGCCGTTCCGGGCGCAGCCGCAGTCCCTCCGGCATCAGGGTCAGCCGCTCCGTCACCCGCAGCCGGTACTCCGGGTCCGGCCGCAGCTCGTAGCGGCGCAGCAGCAGACCGAGGACCAGCGTGGCCTCGTGCAGCGCGAACTGCCGCCCGATGCACGCCCGCGCGCCCGTGCCGAACGGCTTGAAGGTGTGCGGCGGCCGGGACCGTACCGCCTTCGCCTCGAACCGGTCCGGGTCGAACCGTTCGGCGTCCGCACTCCACACCTCGGGGTCGCGGTGCAGCATCGGGGTGAGGACGAGCGCCCACGCCCCGCGCCGCATCGGGTGCTCGCCGCCCAGCACCGTGTCGGCGCGGGCCTCCCGGGCGAAGGCGGGCGCCGTCGGCCACAGCCGCAGCGACTCGTCGAGGACCCGGCGCAGGTAGCGCGCCTTCGCCACCTGCTCGTACCCGGGTACGGCCGTACCGCCCCACAGCCGGTCCACCTCGGCCCGCGCGCGGGCGGCGGCCTCCGGGTGCCGGGAGAGGTAGTGCAGCGCGAAGGAGAGCGCGCCGGAGGTCGTCTCGTGCCCGGCGACCAGGAAGGTGATGACCTGCCGGCGCACGTTCTCGGCGGACAGCCGCTCCCCGGTCTCCGGGTGCGCGGTCCGCAGCATCCGGTCCAGCAGGTCCCCGTCGCCGCTGTCACCCGCCGTGCGGCGGGCCTGTACCAGGTCGTCGACAGTGCGTTCCAGGCAGGCGATGTCGGCGGTGTTGCGCCTGCTCGCGCGGCGCAGCAGCCACGGGGCGAGCGGCGCGGGCACGGTGTTGCGGCGCTGCGCGAAGCCGAGGGCGCCGACCATCGCGGTGACGAACGGGTGCGGCCGGTCGCGTTCGAACGATCCGAAGTCGTGCCCGAAGCCGGTGCGCGCGATGGTCTCCAGCGTCAGCTTGGTCATGTCGCCCGGCACGTCCACCGACCGGCCCGCTTCTGCGGCGCGGTCCCAGTGTCCGATGAGCCGCTCCGCCACGTCCAGCATCATCGGGTGGTAGCCCGCCATCGCCTCGCGGCTGAAGCCGGGGGCGAGCACGTCGTGCGCGAGCTGCCAGTTGGGCTCGTGGTTGTACGCCGTGAACAGCCCGTCCCCGGCGACGGGGCGCAGGTTGGCGACGCCCAGGCCCACGTGCTTGGCGAACCGTGTGTCGTCCGCGAGTTCGGCGGTGAGCGCGGCACCCCACACGAAGACGAACTCCTTGCCGAAGGCCCGCCGCCGGAAGACGGGGCCCAGCCGCCGCGCATGCCGCATCGAGTCCTGCACCGGGGTGCGCCGGTCCGCCCCCACCACGTCCCCCAACAGGGGGAGCCGGTGCGGCGGGTGGGGTATTCGGCGCAGCTCGGGCCAGCCCAGCTCCGCGCCGCGGAACCCTTTCGTCAGCTCTGTCGCGACCGGTGCGTTCGTCGTCGCCGGTGTCCGGGCCATGACGCGGTCTCCCTCGACGCGGTGGCGTGGCGCGCGTGTTGTACGCGGATTCAATAGCGCGCGGCCCAGTCTCGTCCCGCCGCTGAACCGGCGTCAAGTAAGCTGCGTGCCATGGCCGCCGACCAGGGGGAGCGCACGCGCCGCCGGCTCAGCACCGCCGAACGCCGGGAGCAACTGCTGTCGGTCGGCGCGCGACTCTTCTCGGAGAGTCCGTACGACGAGGTGTGGATCGAGCGCGTGGCCGAGATCGCCGGCGTCTCCCGCGGCCTGCTCTACCACTACTTCCCGACGAAGCGGGACTTCTTCGCGGCGGTCGTCGGGCGCGAGAGCGAGCGGATGCTGCGGATGACGGCGGCCGTGCCGGGCGTCCCCGTGCGCGAGCAGCTCACGGCGGGCCTCGACGCCTATCTCGGCTACGTGGAGGCGCACGCGCACGGGTACCGGGCCTTCCACCGGGCCGACGCCGCGGGCGACCAGGAGGTGCGCCGCGTCTACCGGCGGGCGCTCGCCGCGCAGCAGCGGCAGATCCTGGCCGCGCTCGCCGCCGACCCCGGCTTCGGTCCGGAGTTCGCCGAGCGGCCGGACGTCCGGCTCGCCGTGCGCGGCTGGCTCGCGTTCGCCACCGCCGTCTGCCTGGAGTGGCTGCGGGAGGCGGAACCGGCCCGCGACGAGGTGCGCGACCTGTGCGCGCGGGCGCTGTTGGGCGCCATCGGGGACTGAGCACCGGCCCGGCTCGCCCGGCCGGCTCGCCGTTCCCCGCCGCTCGCTCCGCTCCGGAAGTCTCGTGAAGATCACGCGTCATGGTTGGCGTGCGCCCGGATCTTCTGTAGGTTAGGCAAGGCTTACCTAAGGAGGTTGGGGATGGCAGACAGCCGATCCTGGACGGCCGCACCCGCGGCGGCCGAACGTGCCCGTTCGATGCTGGCCGCGGCGTGGTCCTGCGCGGTGACCGCGGAGGGTGGACGCGAGGACTTCGTCGGCGCCCACTCCGTGGCCGACGACGGACGTGTGCTGCTGCACGTGCCCGAGGACAGCGCCCTGCTCGGCGCGGCGATCTGCGCGCCCCGCGGCGAGCCGTCGGCCGTCCTGGAGTTCGCCGACGTGGCGCCCGTCCCGGTCCGCGGCAGGATCCGGGCCCGGCTGTGGATGGCCGGCCGGCTGGCGATCGAGGAGGGCCACCTGGCCTTCCACCCCACCCGCGTGGTGCTGCGGGAGCAGTCCGGCTCCGTCGTGGTCGACGGCGAGGAGTTCGCCACCGCCTCGCCCGACCCGCTGGCCACCGCCGAGGCCCGGCTGCTGACCCACCTCGCCGACTGCCACGGCGACGCCGTGGAGCGGCTCACCCGGCTTGTCGACGCCGACAGCCTCCAGGGCGTCGTCCGGGTCCGCCCGCTCGCCGTCGACCGGCACGGACTGACGCTGCGCATCGAGCGCATCCGCTCCCACGGCGACGTGCGGCTGCCGTTCCACGCGCCCGCCGACGACGTCACCCAGCTCACCGAGCGCATGCACGTCCTGCTCGCCCAGGCGAGCGCGGCCGCCCGCCCGCGCGCGCTGCAGCAGCAGCGCACAGACGGCGACGGGTGAGGCGAACGGCTCACCGGCGAACACCGGCCCGCCGTCCGGCGAGAGGGAGATCCGCCGGGGAACCCGCCGCCCACCGGGACCGAGTCCAGCGGCCGTAGCCGGGCGCCGTCGCGCTCCACCGCGTACCGCGTGAGCGTGAGGGTGTCACGGCCCCGGTCGGCGAGGGACGCGTACGCCCCGTCGGGCGTCACCACGAACCGCAGTCCACCGAGGCGGGCGGGGAGGAGAGCGCGGGCGTCAACCACCGGGACAGTGTGGCAGCCACCCTGTCCCGGGACGGAGGGGGTGGGGGCAAGGCGGGCCCGCGGGGACGGGGGTGCCGCGCGCGTCCGGCGCGGCTGCCCGGCGGCTACCAGTCGCCGTCCTCCACCGGCCGCTCCTTCGCGTCGCCCAGGGGCAGCACCTGCGGCGGCGCCGGCTCGTGCCAGGGCGTGTCGTCGTCGCCCAGCCAGTCGCCGACCGGCCTGACGGCGCCCAGGGTGTCCGCCGGGGCGAGATCGGCGCCGTCCTGGTCGTAGTAGTCGAACCAGGGCAGCCCGGCCTTGGTGTACGCCGCGCGGTCCACGGGGGAGGGCGGCGGCTCCTCGCCGGTGACACGGCGCCAGTCGGGCGGCGTCACCAGGTGCACGAAGACCCGGCCCGCGGGATCGTCGGACCAGTCGCCCGGCGGCCGGTCGTCGCGGTAGACCTCCTGCCGCAGGGCGCCACCGGCCCCGAGCCCCATGGCCGCCGCGGCCCGCGGCCGGCTCCCGGTCCGGGCCCCGGGCACCG